>JAFXZT010000147.1 GCA_017541145.1 Bacteroidales bacterium
CTGTCCGAAATATTTTGTAATTTTGCCCATGGTAACATGTTTTTGTTTAGCAACTGAAAGTTACCAAAAAAAAACGGGCTGCCTATTATGGCAGCCCTATTTTTATTCGATTTTTTATTTTTCTCGGACACCAATAATTATTTTTTGTTCACTTTGAGGACGAATCTTTTCCGCTGAGATATTGGTAATATTCTGACGGATTGTTTACTAATTGCAGTGCTGATTGATAATCTTTGTCGTTGATATTTAAGATTTTACGACATTCGTTCTTGTCAAAGATATAATATGCAAAACGCGATTTTATTTGTTTTTTCATCAATTCTTTTGTGTTTGGTTTTTGTACGTTTTGTTTGAATTCTTTTGTTGTTACCTTTTGACATTTTGAGGTGTCGGTTTCGCAATAGCTGCGAAGTTGTTCGAGTATTTCTTCCGTGATTCCAAATCTGCTGTTGAATGTGCTGAATTTGCTGTATTCTTTTAGCATTTTGAATTTATTGTTGTTGATAAATGTTAGAACAAAATTGTCAATAGCCCCGGTTTCTATCCAGTTTGGCCAAAAATCCGGAAGTGTTACTGTATCTTCCGGCACAAACATATCGGGCGAAATTCCGCGTTTTGAGTACAATTTGCGGTGATGTATGATGCTTTCGTAAACAGTAGAATCGTTTATTATCATCTTGTCTTCGTGAAGATTTTCGCCGATAATTCGTCTGTTGTTTAGCTCGTTGAAATATTCATCAAAGTTGCCGGGTTTGTAAGGTTTTTGTATGCAGCGTCCGGCGGGGGTGTAGTATTTGGAATTTGTGATTCTTATCTGTGAGCCGTCGTTCAGGTTGATAATCTGTTGTACCAAACCTTTGCCGTAGCTTCGTCTGCCGATAATTACGCCGCGATCCCAATCCTGAACAGCTCCGGCTATTACTTCGCTTGCTGAGGCTGATTTTTCGTTGATTATTATGCAGATACGGCTGTTAACGAGCAACTCTTTTTCGGTGGAAAAATAGCTGTGGTCGTCCATGTGTTGACCTCTTGCACTTAGCATCATGATGTTCGGTGCAAAAAAATTGTCACAAATTTCAATACAACTTGATAATATGCCGCCCGGATTGTCTCTAAGATCGAGTATCAGGTTTTTTCTGTGTTTCTTGTTGAAACTGTTGATTATTGTATTAAATTCGTTGGCAGTAGATTGTGAGAACCTTGTGATTCTCATGTAGATAGTACTGTCGTTTGGCGCATAATATGATTCTATGCTGTTGTTTTGGATGTCGTCTTTGAAAATTGTAACGGATTTTACTTTGTTGTTGTCTTTTATTACACCCAAAACAATGCTGTCTTCATCGTTTTGTAGTATGATATTGTGAACATCCATGTAGTTGAGAAGATGTCCCGAAACTTTGTTGCGTCCGATATAATCAATTTTCGTAAACGGTTTGATACCGGCTTTTTCGGCAGGGCTGTTCGTTTTTACTTTTATTATTGTCATCGAATCGTTGAACATCCTGAACTGAATTCCAATTCCGGTATAATGTGCGGTAAGTTTTTTTCTATCCTCTTCGGCTTCGTCTTTGTTACGGTAAACTGTATGCGGGTCCAGTCGCTCAAACATTGTTTTTATCGTCTGTTCCACCAGTTTGTGTTCGTTGATAGTGTCCAAATAAATATTTGTAATACTATTGAGCACTTGCTCCAATTTTTGAAGCTCTGCCGGCTGTTGGGCGTTACAATTGAGTGAAAAAATTAATAATATGCAAGCTATGCTTATTTTGTGCATTTATGTTAAAATATTTTGTTGAGTAATTCTGTCAACGCGGTACCGGCTTTTTCTTGTATATAGATATCGGTAACGGTATGAGTGTAGGCTGAATCTTTGGGATTGATTTCTATGATTTTTGCGCCGTGCTGTTTTGCGATTGTCGGAACGTAGGCAGCGGGAGTTACTTCGCCTGTTGTGCCAACCACAAGTACCACGTCTGCTTTTTGGGCGTATTCAAACGATTTGTTGTAAGCTAACGACGGTATCCCTTCTTCAAAAAATACGAAATCAGGTTTCAAAACGCCGCCGCAATCGCATTTTGGCGGCAAATTTTTGAGGTTGACATCGCCGCTGTTGAATTTTTTGCCGCACTTTGTACAAACCATTTTGTCAAGTGTTCCGTGAAATTCGTAAACATTTTTGCTGCCGGCTTTTTGGTGGAGATTATCGATATTCATGGTGATTACAGCTTTTAGCAGACCTTCGGTTTCCAATTTCGCCAAAGCCTTGTGAGCTGCATTGGGATCCGATTTGCCCCAATAATCGTAAAAAATCTCTTTAATATCTTTCCATGCGGGACCGGTTTCTTTATAAAATCTACTTAGAGACAATACATTAGGATTGTATTTCGACCACAATCCGCCTTCGCCTCTAAAAGAAGGAATTCCGCTCTCTACACTGATTCCTGCGCCTGTAAACGCTATCAGGCATTTGGCATTTTTTATGAGTTCTGCCGCTTGGGTTAATATGTCTTTGTCCATTTTTTTGTGCTGTTGTTTATTTATATTTATATTCAATTCATATTGCTTGTGCCGTGATTTTTTCTATAAAAAGCGCGGTTGATACGTTTGCAATTATTTGGCAAAGATACAATAAAATCCTTTATTAAGGGTTGACTAACTGAAAATATATTATAATTTATTAAAAAAAAAACATTGAAATTATCAAATTAGATTCTTTTTAAGTATCTTTGCAAACTGTAAAAAACACGCTTTTTATTAGTTAGTAGCAAAAAAAAATTCATCATAATGATATTTCAAAGGAAAAATTGGGTTGTGCCCAAGGGACAAGAGCCAACCGAAATGGATAAAAAAGTTTTGTATTGGCAAAACAAAGGAAAACTTGTTCCGCGTCGGGGGCTTATTCTTACACCCGGTCAGATAGACGGAATCAGACAAGCCGGCGTTATCAACACTGCAATTCTCGACCTTGTTGGTGAAAAAATTCATGCCGGGATGTCAACCGCCGAAATCGATAAACTTGTTTACGATTATACCATATCTCACAATGCTACACCGGCATGTCTCGGTTACGAAGGTTTCCCGAAAAGCTGTTGTACTTCAATCAACGAGGAAGTTTGTCACGGTATTCCTTCCGACGATATAATTCTTGAAGAGGGCGATATCATAAACGTGGATTGTACTACAATTCTCAACGGATATTTTGCCGACGCATCAAGGATGTTTATTATCGGCAAAACCACTCCTGAAAAAGAAAACCTTGTAAGAGTTGCCAAAGAATGTCTTGAAGTCGGCATGAAAGCAGCAAAACCGTATTCATTTGTCGGCGATATCGGCAATGCAATTCAGACCCACGCACACAAAAACGGTTGTACAGTAGTTCGTGATTTGTGCGGACACGGTGTCGGACTAAAATTCCACGACGAACCCGAAGTGCTTCATTACGGTCGCAAAGGTACAGGTATGTTGCTTGTTCCGGGAATGGTTTTTACAATAGAACCGATGGTAAATTTGGGTGATTGGCACGTATTTATTGATGCCGACAACAATTGGACTGTAATCACAGAAGACGAACTTCCGTCAGCTCAGTGGGAACATACATTTGTAATGACGGAAAATGGTGTTGAAATTTTAACACATTAATTATATTTCTTTTAATCATATTAAACGCAAATTCAGAGCTTTTTTTCTTTGGATTTGCGTTTTTTTTTTGACAGAAATTATACTACATCCTTGTTTAACTTATTTTTTGTATATATTTGCAGTCAATTAAAAAGTAAAAAAATCAAATGAAAATAGAAATTGCAACCAAAGAAGACGTTCCCGAAATTTTGGAACTTCAGTACAAAGCCTTTTTACCTGTGGGCGAAGCACTTAATTGGCTTGATGCACCAAATCTGAAAGAAACGTTGAGCGAGGCATTAGAAGACTTTCCTAAATTTACAGTTTTGAAAATGGTTGATAACAACGGCAAAATTATCGGTTCAGTGCGAGGACAAGTAGAAAACGATTCCTTGTACGTCGGACGGCTTATGGTATTGCCGGAATATCAGCGAAACGGTTACGGTCGGATACTTTTGCACAAAATACAAGATCTTTTGCCGCACAATCGCGTATGGCTCAGCACGTGCGGCGATATGAAAAGTTCGTTTTCATTTTACGAAAGAGAAGGTTTCAAGACATTCAAAACCGAGAAATTAGAAAACGGATTTTCATGGGTTTCAATGGAAAAATAATAAAAATCGGAATTTTAAGTTTCGTGATTTTTTTCATACCACGAAAAACTTTGAAAAAAATTCTGAATTTTTCGTGGTTGAAAAAATTCTAATTCTCTTGAATAGATTTTATTGACGGCAAAACTGTTTGGTACACAATATTTTTAATCTTATTTTTGTAAGTGATATTGTAGTAAAGGATGTTTAAAGGAAAAGTTTGAGCCGCTTTTGCCGTTAAAAAACCAAAAATCATTCCCATTGCAAGTCTTTGATTTTCAACATTATCAAAATATACACCTTCCAAAAGTTCGGTGGCTTGATCATGGCTTTCCACTTTGTCGGAATCAAAATCGGTTCCGTTGACAGTATTTTTAATAATATGAACCATCAAATCTTTCATTGCGTCCTGATTTTCAACGGTATAAACTTGCACAAAAATTGCGAAATCCTGACTTTCAGCTATCCATGAATTGTCGTTGGTGGATTTTACTTCCAAACCTTTCGGACCTGAAAATTTGATACCGTGACCTTCGTCGGTATAAATTTTTTGTGCGTTGGAAACTATTGCTACTAAGGCAAATAGCATTATAAATAATATTTTCTTCATCTTTTTGATTATTGTTTTATTAGTTCAATACTTTTCAATACAACGTTTTTTGCCGTTAGTTCAGTGTCTTTTGTGTAAGAAATTGTGAAAAAAAACAAATATCCGGTTTCTTCGTGACTTGGTTCTGCAACACCAAAAATCCAAGAAATACCCTTTCCGTCGCCGGCTCCCATTGTGTAAATGCCGGTAAGTGAATTAGTTTCAAAATTTTCGATGTTTTGATTTGTGATATTTATTTTTTTATTGATTGCGATTTGTTGGGTTTTGTCGTTCAGGATTTTCATAAAATTTGTGTTGGAATCCAAATCGTCGTAATCTATTTTTTGAATTAGAAAACCCAAATCATCCCAAAAAACGTTGTATAATTCGCCGTCGTTGTCTTTTACATTTACGTTTTCAAAACCGTCGTAAGAGATTCCGATATTTGGGCAATCGTAGTGATGAATTTCGTGATTTGCGCAGCCTGCAAATATCATAGTGGCTGTCAACAATAAAAGTGAAGTTATTTTTCTCATTATTTTGTTATGTGTTTCTGCTGCAAATTGTTGTAAATCTTTGTGTTATGTTGTTGACTTTTATTGAATGAAAGTACAAAAAAATACCGGAACAACTTTTAAAGAAATTGCTCCGGCGCAAAATTATAAATTTAATTTTTAATTTTCAAGAATTATATATAATTCTCAGACGTACAATTTGTTGAACTGCGAATAGGTTAATCAACAAATTTTTGCATTATTAGAAAATAGTGTAAATTAAACAATTGTATAGATTTGTAATTCTTTGCGAATTTATATATTATAATTCAAATAAAAAAATAAATTTTGTTATATATACTGTTTTTCCATATTTTTTCCGTAATTTTGCCTATCAAAATCAAATAATAAATAGTGGATGAAAATCTGAAAAATACGGCTGCAAAAGGTTTGTTTTGGGGAGGAATCAGCAACGTCACCCAACAATTGTTAAACCTTTGTTTTGGAATTTTCCTTGCCAGATTGCTGGATGTCAGCGATTATGGCATGGTTGGGATGTTAACAATTTTTTCCGCACTTGCCAATGCCATTCAGGAAGGCGGTTTTCGTTCCGCGATCACCAACAAAAAAGATGTAACTGACACCGATTACAATGCAGTGTTTTGGACAAGTTCCGGAATTGGTGTTTTGCTTTATCTTACACTTTTTTTTACAGTTCCGTATATTGCTGATTTTTACAATACTCCCGAACTTGTAGGCTTGGGACGGTTTATGTTTTTGTCGTTTTTGTTCAGCAGTTTGGGCACGGCGCACAATGCCTATTTGTTTAAAAATCTCAAAGTGAAAGAGATGTCAAAAAGTACACTTACGGCATCTTTGATTTCGGGAATAGTAGCATTAACAATGGCTTTCAACGGTTTGGCTTACTGGGGAATAGCGGCGATGAATGTGGTTTATGTTTTTGTAACAACCGTGATGTTTTGGTTTTTTTCGCTGTTCAGACCAAGTTTCAATATCTCTCTAAAACCGGTTGTTGAGATGCTGCCGTTTTCTATTAAATTGTTGATTACCATTATATTCCAAATACTTAACGACAACTTTTTCAACGTACTTTTGGGGCGTTTTTATTCAAAACACGATGTCGGAATTTACACTCAGGCTTACAAGTGGACAAATATCGGTACTCAGACAATTTCGCTTGCTATCGAGAATGTTATGCAACCTGTTTTGGCAAAATCCGACAAAAGCAGATTGTTACAAGTTTTCAACAAATTGATGCAAACCACGGTTTTTATTTCGTTTCCGTGTATGTTCGGACTCGGACTTATTGCGCCAGAATTTATTGAAATTACGATAGAAAACAAATGGGCAGAAAGTGCTGATTTGATGACAATTCTGTGTATTTGGGGCGGATTTTTCCCGTTTGCAAAACTTTTTCAGAAACAGATTTTGAGCAGCGGACAGTCAGGAGCATTGATGTTTTGCGTGATTGTTACATGTATTTTACAAATTATAGTTGTTTGTTTCTCGTTTGAATACGGTATCAAGGTTATGACATCGATTTATGTAGCTGTAAATCTGTTGTGTATGGGATTTCTTTACTATTTTGTACATCGAATCAACGGCGTTACAATCAAAGATATTTTTGTGAACATCATGCCGTTTTTTGTTTCGGTTTTGATTGCGCTTTTTGCAGCGTATTTTGCAAGTAGCGTGTTTAGCAATATTTATGTAAAACTCGTGATAAAAATTATTGTAACAGCATCGGTTTATTTTTTGATGTTGAAACTTATGAAATCTGTGGTATTAACTGAATCGTTGGAATTTGTTAAATCGTTGATTGTCAAAAAGAAGTAAAAACATCACTCAAAAACGTTTCAAAAATTTCGTAATCAGCGAAAAAAAAATTAAATTTGCTATCTGTAAACAAGGTAAAAAATCATGGAGAACTTTATCGTATCGGCACGCAAATACCGTCCAACCACTTTTGACACAGTGGTAGGGCAGGAGAGCATTACGGCAACACTAAAAAACGCAATCAAGAACAATCAGCTGGCACAGGCTTATTTGTTTTGCGGACCGCGAGGTGTTGGTAAAACCACGTGCGCCAGAATTTTTGCGAAAACTATCAATTGCATGAACCTTTCGCCCGAAATGGAAGCATGCAATGAGTGTGAATCATGCCGTGCGTTCAACGAAAACCGTTCTTACAATATCCATGAACTCGATGCCGCGTCAAACAACTCGGTGGAAGATATCCGTCAGCTTATTGACAAGGTGAGAATACCGCCGCAAGTCGGAAAGTATTCGATTTATATCGTCGACGAGGTTCACATGTTGTCAACTGCGGCTTTCAATGCCTTTCTCAAGACGTTGGAAGAACCGCCGGCTCATGCCAAATTTATCCTTGCTACTACCGAAAAACACAAGATTTTGCCGACTATTTTGTCGCGTTGCCAGATTTTCGACTTCAATAGAATGAAGGTTGAAAACATAGTTGGACATCTGCAAAAACTTGCTGAAAAAGAAGGTATTGAAGCCGATCCGAACGGTCTGAATGTAATTGCTCAAAAGGCTGACGGCGGTATGCGTGATGCATTGTCGTTTTTCGACCAGATTGTAAGTTTTTCCGGCAAAAAGTTTACATATCAAGACGTTATCAACAATCTGAATGTGCTTGACTACGAGTATTATTTCAAACTCGTGGAATATTTCAAAGCCGGCGATGTTACAAATTCGTTGTTGACATTTAATGAGATTCTCAACAAAGGGTTTGATGCTCACCATTTTGTAACGGGTCTTGCACAACATCTTCGTGATATTATGGTTTGTCGCGACGAGGCAACATTACAATTGTTGGAAGTCGGCGCCGATATTCGTGACCGTTACAAGCAACAGGCTCAGGAAGTTAGCATTCAGTTTTTGTATACAGCATTGAATATTACAAACCGTTGCGACCTTGATTACCGCGATTCCAAAAACAAACGTCTTTTGGTGGAATTGATGTTGATGCAACTTTGTAATATCGGAGGCAAAATTTCGGCACAACCCGTTGCACCGGTTCAGCAAGTAGCAATTCAGCCGCAACAGCAACCTGCACAACCACAACAAGTTGCACACCCGGTACAGCAACCTGTAGCACAGCAAGTTGCAACTCCTCAGACAGAAACTCCGGTTTCAAAGCCGGCTGCACATGTTACGGTTTCGGCTCCCGTTCAAGAGTCAAAACCTCTTAATACTGCGGGAATCAACAATATAAGTATCAAAAATTACATGCAGTTCCGCAACAATCAAAAGCAAGCGGATATGCAGAAACAGCAACAAGCCCAACAGTCACAACAAGTACAAGTAGTAAATGAAACTCAGGATTTTACAATGGATCAAGTTGTAGAACTTTGGGGCAAACTTGCAAATATTTACAAAACCAAAAAACCAAGACTTCACGCCATATTTACCGAATCGATTCCGGAAATCAAGGATAATTATGTTTTGGAGATGACACTTGTTAATTCGCTTCAGCAAGATGCAATCAACGAAGTAAAAACGGGATTTGTAAACTATGTAAGACAACAATTACATAACGGTAAAATAGAAATTGTTACAAAAGTAGACCCTACTGTACAGCGCAAAACAGTTTATACCGATACCGACAAATTTCAGTTTCTGAACGAACAAAATAGCAATCTTGGTGTTTTGAAACAAGATTTAAACCTTGATTTCCAATAGAATATGCGCATCAAAAAACTTAATATTATAAATTTTAAGAACCACGAACAGCGTGAATTTTCTTTTACAAAAAAGATAAATTGTTTTGTTGGAAAAAACGGGGTAGGGAAGACCAACGTTTTGGATGCGCTGTATTATTTGTCGTTTAGCAAAAGTTTTATCAATCCGTCTGATTCTCAGAATATTCGTAACGGCGGTGAATTTTTTTCGTTGCGAGGTGTTTACGAGGTAGACGGCATGGATGAAATTATTGTTTTATCGTTTTCGCAGTCAAAAGGTAAGTCCTTGAAACGCAACGACAAAGAGTACGACAAAATAAGTTCGCATATCGGACTTTTGCCTTTGGTGCTTATAAGTCCGCAAGATATAAAATTGATACTTGACGGTAGTGCCGAGCGTCGCAAATTTTTGGATTCTGCACTTTCGCAGTTTGACGGCAACCATCTTGTTGCTTTACAAAATTACGGTCGTGCTTTAATTCAGCGTAATAAAATTCTGAAAACAGCTCCAAACGGAGTTGCCGACCCAATTTTGCTTGAGATGTGGGATCAGCATCTTATCTCAAACGGAGCTTTGCTTTACAACAATCGCAAGAAATTTGTGGAAGATTTTGTGGATGAATTTCAGAAATATTACGCCAAAATTTCGGTTTCCGGCAACGAAAAGCCTACTTTGGAATATCAGTCGCAATTGCATTCAGAAACGATGGAAGAGCTTTTGAAACGCAATCTCAATCGTGACCAGTTTTTGCAGTACACAAGCAGCGGCGCACACAAGGATGATTTGATTTTCAAGATTGATGACTTACCGATAAAAAATTGCGGTTCACAAGGTCAGCAAAAAACATATCTTACGGCGTTGAAACTTGCACAATATTCGTTTCTCGGTCGTTTTGGTAAAAAACCGATTTTGTTGTTGGACGATATTTTTGATAAGCTTGATCCGCAGCGAGTTGATTCAATTGTGGATTTGATTTTGAAAGACGAAACATTCGGACAGATTTTCATAACGCATACCAATCCCGACGACCTTGGTAAAATGCTTAGCGCCCACAGCGACGATTTCGAGATGTTTGAATTGTAATTTATTGATTTTTCGGGGCGTAGGATATTTTTAATCGAAAAGATGTTAAATAAAAAAACACGGACTTTTTAGAAAAATCCGTGCTTTTTTGAAATTATTTATCATTTTTGTGGCAGCAGTGATGTTCGCCATCTTCATGGTCGTGATCTTTGTCGTGACAGCAGTGATGTTCGCCGTCTTCGTGGTCGTGATCCTCGCCGTGGCAGCAGTGATGCTCACCGTCTTCGTGTTTGTGATCTTTGCCGTGGCAGCAGTGATGCTCACCTTCTTCGTGGTCGTGATGGTGGCAACCGCCTTCGCCGTGACAGCAATGTCCGTCATGATGAACATGTCCGTGTTCGATTTCTTCTTCAGTAGCTTCGCGGATTGATTTTACTTCTACTTCAAAATACAAATCCTTGCCTGCCATATCGTGGTTGAAATCCATTTTTACAGAGTCAGCACTGATTTCCAAAATCTTGCCAATCATGTGGTTACCTTTGTTGTCTTGCATTGGAATATGATTGCCTACAAAACAAATTTTTTCGTTGAGTACACCGTCTACTTCAAAAACTCTGCGTGGGATGTCTACAATGATATCTTTGTTGTATTCGCCGTAGCCTTCTTCGGGGGTAAGGTGGAAACTTACTTTGTCACCTTCTGATTTGCCGTTGAGGTTGTCTTCAAACTTTTGGAGCATCATTCCTCTGCCAAACAAAAATTCTAAAAGTCTGTCATCTTTGGTTTGTTCTACAATCGGACCGTTTTCCTCTGTTCTTAAAGCGTAGTTTACTGCTACTACTTTGTTTTTTTCTATCTTCATCTGTTAAAATATATCTGATTACGGTTGCAAAGGTACAATAAATTAACGAACATCCCATTTTTATTTCTTACATTTTCATTAAAAAAATCTAAAAAGCGTTTGGAAAGACTAATTTATTTTTTATCTTTGCACCCGATTTCAGAAAAAGGCTGAGTAGTTCAATGGATAGAACGTCGGTTTCCTAAACCGTAGATCAGGGTTCGATTCCCTGCCCGGCTACTTTTTTTTAGCGGATTGCTGTTTTTCAGGCTGTCAATCCGTTTTCTTTTTTTTAACAGTTTACATTTCCTTGTTCAACCCTTGCATAAGTTTTTTTTCGTACAATTACAAAAGCAATTGTTAATGCAATACATGTAATAGCCCAACTTGCGATATAACAAGTGTGCAGACATTCAAATGTATGATAAATTCTAAAAATCGTAAATAGCCAAACTAATCGTGTACCGCAAATTGCGATTATACAAATTATGGTTGGTACTACCGAATATCCCAACGAACGTAATATGCCCGAAAATATCTCGATAGCAGCGTTTATGCACTGAAATGTTACAATCAGTTGAATCCTGATAACGGCATAATCAATTACCTCTTTTTCCGGCGAATACATCGAAGAAAATTCTGATGCAAAAATTATATACGGTAACGACCAAACGAGTGTAAAAACCGTACCGAGCAACAATGCTTTTTTTATGACAATTTTGCATCGTTGGTAATTTTTAGCACCGTAGTTTTGTGACAGAAAACTTGTAGCCGCATGACCGAATGCTGCTGCCATGTAATATGTAAAATATTCAGCGTTAAGAGCCGTGGTAGCTCCTGCCATTGCTATTTTTCCAAGTGAGTTTATACCGCTTTGTATCATAACGTTACTAAACGAAAATACCATGCCTTGTACGCCTGCCGGGATTCCTACTTGGGCAATTTTCCCGAGATATTTTTTGTGTATTTTCAATTGTTTGAGGTCGAGATGTATCGGCGAATTTTCTTTGCAAAGCAGTACAATCAAAACTATGGAACTGAATGCTGTAGCGCAAACTGTAGCTAATGCCACGCCGTCTACGCCCATCGAAAATGTACAAACAAACAGTAAATTGAGGGCTACGTTTATTACTCCGGAAATCGTTAAAACAATCAACGGACGTTTGGTGTCGCCTTTGCTGCGGAGTATTGCCGATGCAAAGTTGTAAAGCATTGTAAACGGCATTCCTAAGAAATAAATTCGCATGTAGAGAACTGCTTGACTTAGAATTTCTTGCGGCGTATTGAGTGCTGTTAGAATCGGGACGGCGCATATCCAGCCTACTATTGCCAGAAATATTCCGGCTAAAAGTGCTACAAGTATTGAGGTGTGTACAGATTTTCTTACGCCGTCAAAATCTTTCATTCCGATAAGTCGCGCTATTATTACATTGGATCCTACCGATAGTCCGACGAAAAGATTGATTAACAAGTTGATAAGAGAAGAGTTGGCACCTACCGAGGCTAAAGCGTCAGAACCTACATAATGTCCTGCAATTGCAACGTCAGCCGAGTTGAAAAGTTGTTGGAGTATGCTGGTAAGGGCGAGCGGAATTGCAAATTTTATCATGTTGATTCCTACCGGACCTTCTTGCATATTGATTCCTGATGTTTTTTCTCTCATGATTCTAAAATTGATTTTTTCGCGCCGCAAAGGTAAAAAAAAATCCCTCTCAAGGTATCGTTGTTTCCTGAGAGGGATTTTAAAAAAGTATTTAGTTTAACTAAACTGTATGTTACAATTTAATTTCTTGTTTAGTACCGTTGTATTTTACTTCAATGCCTTTAGCTTCGGGATCGTAAGCTTGAGGAGCGTCGGCAGATACTTTTACGATTGTAAATGTACGCTCTTTCAACATTCCCGGAAATTCGCCTTGACGGTCAGAAATGGTGAGAGTTTTTGTAGCATCGTCGTATGTGAATTTGATATTAGCAAATCTGCCGGCTTCGTATCCGTAGTTAACACCTTCGTCTTCGTAGAGATTGAATTCTCCGTTTTTACCGGTATAAACATAAAGTCGGATATTGTCAGCTTGTTTTTGACGTGTATATTCCAATTTCGGACCGAACGGAACTATTGAACCGCCGCGTACATATACCGGAACTTTGTCGTAAGGTGCTGATACTGTTTTGGTTTCGCCGCCGTTGGATGCTACATTGCCGGTATAGAAGTCATACCAAATTTCGCCTTTCGGGAAATAAACTTCTCTTTCGCGTGCCTTGTATGTATAAATCGGATTTATCATGAAAGACGGTCCGAACATAAATTGGTAACCGATATTTTTAACAGCTTCGTCTTTGCCGAAATCCATAATCAACGGACGTAATATTGTATAATCGTTGAAATAAACATCAGCAGCGAGCGAATAGATATAAGGCATCATTCTGTAACGAAGATCGAGGTAGAAAACAATTGATTTGTAGCCCTCAGAACCTTCAGGACAGAGTTCCCACGGTTCGCGGAAAGGATATTGACCGTGAACGCGATACATCGGTGTAAATGCTCCGAATTGATGCCAACGAACATTAAGTTCGCGCCATTCTTTAAGATCTTCGGATTCTTTCTTGGTTTTTGCGAAGTTGTTTTGTGCATCGCTGAAACGTTTTTCTACAGAAAAACCTCCGATATCTTGTGACCAATACGGAATGCCGGAGATTGAGAAGTTAAGACCGGCTGTAATTTGAGCTTTGTAATCTTCCCAACGTGTACCGATATCGCCCGACCAAGTTGCTGTAGAATAGCGTTGTTCGCAAGGAAATCCGGAACGTGTAAGAAGGAATACTCGGTTGTTGTTTGGTGAGAAATTAGCATCATTATCAAAACCGTTTTGATTCCAAGAAGTTGCTGCATCAAGTGCTTTTGCGTCTTTTTTGTTGATACCTTTTTTCTCGATAGCAGTTTCGTAAGCGCGTTGACCGTCGTAGATTGCTTCTGCGTTTACTACAGAGTATGCGTTGAAATATTCGTCTGAAGACCCCATTGCTGTAGGTCCGCAAAGAAGTTTTCTGTATGCCATTGGAGTACAATCTCTTACATTTGGTTCTGAAGCGTCCATCCACCATGCGTCCATGCCGATAGAACCGAGTCCGTCATAAAGTTGACGCCAGAAAATTCGTCTTGCTTCGAGGTCGTAGGCATCGTAGAAACCGTAAGTAAAACCTCTCCAATTGTTGATCGGGTCAGCAAGCCAATCTCTGAGCGAATCTTTGATTGATTGTTGATAGATGAGGCCTTTTTGATCGAGCTCTTTGAAATTATCTACATTCGGATAATATTTCGGCCAGCACGAAATCATTACTTTTGCGTTGAGTTTGTGGATAGAATCTATCATTGCTTCAGGTTCTGACCATCTTTCTTGGTCAAATTCAAAACTTCCCCAAGTATCGATTTTCCAATAATTCCAGTCAATAACAATATTATCAATAGGCAAATTGCGTTTTCTGAAACCGTTGAGAGCCGTAAGTAATTCGTCTTTGGTTTTGTAACGCTCGCGAGATTGCCAATAGCCCAAAAGCCATTCGGGCATGATTTGAGCTTTGCCGGTAAGTGTACGGTAACCTTTGATAATTTCGTCGGTATTTTCGCCGTCAATAAAATAGTAATCAAGCTGTTTGTTCATTTCCGACCAGAACGAAAGTTTGTTTTGAGTAGCATTGTCAACAGGTTCTAACGCTCTCAAACCGCAATAAGCTTCACCGCCGTCGGGTAACCATTCGATACGGATATCGTATTTTTTGCCGGCTTCCAAATTTGCTGAAAATTTTCTGGCATTAGGATTCCATGCTGTACGCCAAATTTCTTGATTGTTATTTCCTTTACCTTGTACATCTTCGGTATAAACTGATTTTCCGTTGAGGAATATTTTTTGGTAACCGGAATAGTAGTGAAGAAATCTGTATTCGCCGGTTTGTTTCGGTTCTATCTGACCTTCAAAAACAACATTCGAGCCGTCCAAACCTTTTGGTAAAAGTCTGCCAACGGTCATAAAATCTTCGTAATACAAAGAATCTTCGCGACGTACCAACGGTTCTTTTGTGTTTTGAAGATTATTGTAAGTACCTGTTAATGCGCCTTCGTTGCCATCTTTGTCGTAAAGTTTGAAAATATCTTTTAAGATAGAATAAGGTTTCGGATTACCAAATCTCATGTAAGAATACGAGTCGAATAATACGCCGTAGTTGTTGCTGGAAACTATAAAAGGTAACGATACTTTGGTATTGTATTGAAACAATTCTTCGTTTTTACCTTTGTAGTTCCAATCATCAGCTTGATGTTGTCCCAAACCGTAAAAAGCTTCGTTTTCAGGACTTTCAAAAACTTGTTGATACGACCAGCCGTTATAAGTTTCGTCTTTGCCGTCGGCATGAGTTTGTGTAACAGTATACGGAGTAAAAGTTTTGCCGCCGCCTTTTTGTTCCTGAAGGATAACTTTACCATTCAAGTCGGTGAAAATCACTTCGCCGGTAGTTGTAAGAACATTGGCTTTCAGAGCTGAAGTAATAACTTTTACTGTATCGCCGTTTTGTTCAACTTTGAATTGTGGAGTTGATTTTTGGTCAACAATAATAAGCGATTGTTGGTCTTTGAAAGCGTCTTCTTTTGTTGCGGAAACTCGGATGATTTTGTCACCCATTACTTGAAGACGTACTTTTTTAGGAGACGTTTCTGAAACGTTTTTCACGTTTATTTCAATGCCTTTGTCTGTTTGCTTGAAATCAGAACTGCCGCCGCATGCCGTAAGCAATAATCCTGACAAAAGCAGGTACGAATAATTTTTGTTCATTTTAAATGTAAGTATTTAGTGTATTTTGATGTAAAAAATCTCCACAAAGATATGATAATTTTTTGCTTAACTAAAAATTAATACACAAAAAACTTACGATTTATATTTGAGAGGTCTTAGAAAACCACAGAAAAACAAAAATATTGCATTATTTTTCCCCATAATAGTTTTAAATTATGAGTTTTAATTCTAAATCCAAAGGATGATGTTCAAGCAAATAAATGTGTTAAACTCCTCTGAATAAAAAAATCACTAAAAAAAATATTACAACTTTTGTTTACTACCAACAAAATTCTTTTTGAATTCAGAATTTTTTTTGATGAGTTTTTAGGTTTTGACATCTTTTAGTAAGAAAAGTTAAATCAAAATATTTTTTGTAAAAAATGAAAAATCCGATTGCTTAAAATTGTTAAAGCTATAAAAAAACGTTAATTTTGCAACCTGAAAAACAAACAATCGAATAAAACGCAAAAATGGCAGAAATAAAAATAATAAGAGCCGGCGAAAGCGATTTGAAATATGCCGATGCGGTTTCCGCAATGATAGATGAGGCTGCAAAATCCAAAAATTCAGGCTTAGCACATCGAACACCGGAATATATCCGTGAAAAAATACGAGAAGGAAAAGCCGTTATCGCATTTGTGGACGGCGAAGTGGCAGGATTTTGTTATATCGCAACATGGCAAAATTGTGAATTTGTTTCGCATTCGGGATTGATTGTAAATCCGAAATTCAGAGGACACGGTTTGGCAACTTCCATAAAAAGAGAGTGTTTCAACCTCTCGCGTGACAAGTATCCGAATGCCAAAATTTTCGGACTTACTACAAGTCTTGCCGTAATGAAAATAAATACAGAACTTGGTTATGTTCCCGTTACATTTTCCGAAGTAACCAACGATGAGGAATTTTGGAAAGGTTGCGAAACATGCGCCAATTTTGATATATTACAGCGTACCAAACGTTTCAACTGTCTTTGTGTAGGCATGGTATTCGATCCCGCAAAGCAGAAAAAACCGATGTCAAAATAAGAAAATCGCTGATTTTTGGTAATTCATGGCTACAACATTTAAATTAAAACATTACTTTTGCAAAAAAATTCAAATAAAAAAATCATTTTTTCACATTTAAATTTAAAATTAAAGAAATATGAGTGGTAAAAGCGGACATCCTGTTGGACTGTACCTACTGTTTGCAACAGAAATGGCTGAACGATTCAGCTACTACGGTATGAGAGCCTTATTTGTCCTTTACTTAGTTGCTGCATTTTTTAGTGACCAAATGGCGTCACAGATTTACGGATCTTATACAGGTCTGGTTTATTTAACACCGCTTTTGGGCGGATATATTGCTGACCGTTATTGGGGTAACCGTCGTTCGATTATCTTTGGCGGTATTTTGATGGCAATAGGACAGTTTTTGATGTTCGCCTCAGCATGTTTAGTTAAGCAATCAATAATGTCGGAAGGTGCTGAAATCAGTGCTGATGTTGATAACGGAGTTTCTTTGTTTTTGATGTTTAGCGGTTTGGCATTTTTGATATTTGGTAACGGATTTTTCAAACCGAATATCTCAACAATGGTTGGCGATTTGTACGAAAAAACCGATACCCGCAAGGATGCTGCATTTACAATTTTCTACATGGGTATCAATGTGGGAGCGTTTATTGCGCCGCTTATCTGTGGTACTCTCGGCGATGGTAACTGGATGAATCCGGGTAACTTCAAATGGGGTTTCTTGTGTGCCGGTATTGCAATGGTTTTGTCAATTTTGGTATTCTCATTGTTTAAAGACAAAGTGCTCAACACTCCGGAAGGTCTTCCAATCGGACTTCCTCCTTCTCAAAGCGAATTGCGCAAAGAAAAAGAAGAAGAAGCCAAAAAAGAGGCTGTTGCTCACCATCAAGAAAAAGTAGAAGTAAAAAATTCTCCGTTGAGAATCGTACTTTCAGTTTTGCTTGCAATCGGTTTGTTTGTAGCATTTGCTTGGGATGTAGAATCTTTCAATGATTATATTTCTGCTGCAATTTATTCTATTTCAATAGCATTGCCGGTATTTATTATTTCAGACAAGGGTCTGACCCGTGATGAAAAAAGTCGTATCGGCGTTATTTATATAATTGCAGTATTTGTGATATTCTTCTGGTCGGCATTTGAGCAGGCCGGTTCTTCTCTGACATTGTTTGCTGATAAACAATGCGACCGTACAATTGGAGATTGGGAAATGCCGACAACATGGTTCCAATCAATTAATCCGATTGTAGTTGTATGTTTTGCGCCAGTAATGGCATTGCTTTGGCAGTTTTTGGCAAAGAAAAAACTCGAACCGTTTTCTCCTGCAAAACAAGCTATTGGTCTTGGACTTCTTGCTATCGGCTATTTAGTAATTGCTTTTGCTACAAATGATATTGCTCCAAATACAAAAGTTTCGATGTTTTGGTTGTTTGCTTTGTATTTCATTCATACAATTGGAGAACTTTCACTTTCACCGATCGGACTTTCTATGGTTAACAAATTATCTCCGGCAAGATTGGCATCATTGCTTATGGGCGTTTGGTTTATGAGTAATGCAGCATCAAACATCTTGGCAGGTAAACTTGCAACATTGTTGCCGGGAACTGACGGTAAAGTACAATCTTTTATGGGTTTTGAAATTACAAACCTTACTGAATTTTTCACATTGTTTGCAATTATGGCGGGTGTAGCATCATTGTTGTTGTTTGCGCTTTGTCCGTTGCTCAAGAAAATGATGAAAGGTGTACAATAAGATTTTTTTGTACAATCAATATAAAAAAATGCCGGAGGAAATATCTTCTTCCGGCATTTTTTTTGTCAAGACATCCGCGAAACGTTTTTTTTTAGTAATTTTGCATTTTGATTATTTGAAATTAAAAAATGAAAGAAAAATTTTTGAAAACTGTTTCGTGTTATTTTTTAGCAGCCGGAATTTTGGCAATGATATTTATAATCACAACGATTATGAATTGCGGTGTAAAATTGAACTTTTCATCTTGTTTTTATATCGTAGCTTCGTCGGTTTGTCATGCAGCTGTTGTGATGTTAATTCCCTCAATTATAACATTTCCGTTACGATTTTTATTCAAACAAAGCGTAGTCCCGAATACAATTTTTGCCGTTTTAGTGGCTTTGGTTCAAATCGTTGTAATAATTGATTATTTCGTTTTTGCATTTTACAGATACCATATCAACGGTTTCGTTTGGGGACTTTTAACAGGTCCGGCGGCAAGTCAGATTTTTGTTTTTGATATCTGGGTTGTTTTGAAATGCGTTGTCGGCGCAATTTTTATAATAGCAGCGAATATTTTTATAATTGTTAAGTTAAATAAATTTTTATCGAATAAAACTTTGAAATATTCGGCTTATACAGTTTTGTTTTTTACTTTGACTGCAAATTGTCAACATGCTTACGGTGCGTTTACTCTAAACTATTCTCTAATAAGATGTACCGAGGCAATTCCGTATTATTATCCGATACGTTCTAACAATCTTTTATCCAAGTTGGGATTTGTTGACGAGCAAAAAATTCAAGCGGCAAGAGCCGGCAGTGGCGATTTAAATTATCCGAAATCAGAACTTAATTGGAACGATTCAATTACGCCGCCTAACATCATTTTTATAATGATTGACGCTTGGAACAGACGGACTTTTAATGAGGATAACACACCTTGTTTGAACGATTTTTCTAAGAAATGCGTTTATTATTCCGACCACGTAAGCGCAAGTAACGGCACACAAGGCAGTGTTTTTACGATTTTTACATCGCTTCCGTCATATTATTGGCAGGATTTTGAGATGAATACAATCAGTCCCGTTTTTGTTGACAGGCTAAAAATGCTTGATTATGATGTAAAAACCTTTACCGGTGCTACATTGCGTAGTCCGGCTTTCAACAGTGTTTTGTTGCATCAGTTTCCCGATATCAAAACCGATACCGAGGGGCAAACCGTTTATGACAGGGATTGTAATTTGACTTCGGGTTTTATAAATTTTCTTGACAGTGCTTCTTTTGACAAGCCGTTTTTTGCATGGCTTTTTTATGACCTTGCTCATTCATACGAAATGCCGAAAGAGAGATTGTGGAAATATCGTCCGACATGGGAATTTGCTGATTATACGTTACTTTCAGCGGATATGGATCCCGAACCGTATTTCAATCTTTATCGAAATGCCGTTTATCAAGCCGATTCTCTTGTGGGAATTGTCTTAAACAAAATTCAGGAAAAAGATCTGTTGAAAAATTCAATTATCGTAATTTGCGGCGATCACGGTCAGGAGTTTAATGACAACAAAAAGAATTTTTGGGGTCATAACGGTAATTTTTCTGACGTTCAGATCGGAACAAATTTGCTTTGGTATTCTCCGGATTCCGAGCCTAAAACCGTGAAATACAGAACTTCGCATTATGATATTAGTCCTACGATTTTGAAAAAATATCTCGGTTTGCAAAATCCGATAGATGATTTCGGTAACGGCAAAATGCTTACGGACAGTACATTACGTGATTGGCTTTTGGTTGGCAGCCGTGATAATTTTGCATTTTTGCACAAAAATCATATTTACGAAAAACGTCCTTCGGGATATTTTTTTGCGACAGATGCTCATTTGAACGAATTGCCGCAAGATTCAATCGATTACAACGTTTTGAACGACAAAATCAGAGAAATCGGAAGTTTTTATAAAGAAAATTAGGAGAAAAAAGTTTTGGTTTGCAAATCAGCAGAAAGTTGATTTCTGCTATTGCCCAATTCCGTACTTTTTGATATTTTTGTATATTGAAATCGCAAAAAATTAGAGATGTATAAAATAAAATTCACACCATATCGAGCTACATTAGGCTCAATTTTTTATCGCCAAACGAAAAACGGCGGTTGTGTTTCTCTTGACGGTAAATACAAATTTTTTATCGGTGAAGAAGTTGAAAATCCTGATTTTTGGGTAGTTCAAGGCAAAGGTGTCAGAAAAACAGAAACCTGCAATGTAGCACCTGAAAACGTAATTTTCTTGAATACCGAACCGCGCTCTGTTCTCAACTATCCTAAAAGTTATTTGAAACAATTTGGCGTGGTATCAACAAGTCAATACCCGACAAATCATAAAGGTGTGGTTTATGCTCCGCCGTCCTTGCCGTGGTTCGTCGGTTATAAGTCAAACGACGGAATTTACACTCATACCTTGAATTATGATAATCTCAAAGGTAGTGAGTTTCCTAAAAAAGAAAAACTTTTATCGGTGATTTCTAGCAATTTAGCGGTATCAAGAGGTCATCTTAACAGATTAAAATTTGTAAAAAAACTAAAAGCGCATTTCGGCGACCAAATTGATATTTTCGGACGCGGTTTCAACGAATTTGATGACAAATGGGACATCATATCCAAATATAAATATCACATCTGCATCGAAAACTGTTCAGAGCCTTATTATTGGACAGAAAAAATTTCTGACTGTTTTCTTGCCGGAACATTTCCGTTGTATTATGGTTGCAAAAATTTTGCGGATTATTTTCCCTCTGAGGCGTTCCGTCCGATCGACATTATGGATGCCGACAAATCCATCGAAATTATTGAAAACGCAATCAAGGATAATTTGTACGAAAAGTCGCAAGATTGTCTTTACAAATGCAAAGACCTTGTTTTGGATAAATACAATATGTTTGAATATATCGCTTCATTGTGCGACAAATTGAACCCGAATGCTCCAAAACAAAAAGTTACAATCAATCCGTGCAAATCAACGCTTGATTTACGCAATTTTGTTAACTATATGTTTTTGCGCAGTTACTACAAAACAGAGATGAAAATTTATAACCTTTTTCATAAATAATCATCTCTTAATTCTTCCGAAAGTTTTGATACTTGTGTATTTGCGCCAAAGATTCAGTTTCCTTTTTTCAGGAACTCCGTGGCGGCGGATATAGTCGGCAGCCTCTTCAAGCATTCTGTAGCAACATTTGCCGTCAAGGTGCGGATCATAATTTTCCACAATCCAACGGCGTTTTTCGATGCTTTCGGCATCGTTCAATGCTTTGGAATATGCTTTTAAAAGGTCGTTTTCGTCGGTGATATTTTCCCAATAAATATCCTTTGCGATTGTTCTGAGCGTGATAACCGGTTTGTCCAACAGCAAAAATTCATAAACTGCCGACGACGTGTCGCTTATCATCAAGTCGCTCATCATCTGATATTTAGTAACATTTTCACCGGCTTCGATATACACGGCATCATTACGGTTTTTTGCCCATTCGCGGTATTCGTCAGTCCATTGAGAGGCTGTCAGCGGGTGAAACTTCATAATCAAAAGTACATCTTGTTCCTTTTCAAGAAGTTGCTCTAACGGATGTTTCAAAAAAGGTAACGATGTAAGTTTCGGAGAAAAAGTCGGAGCGTAAATTACAATCCGTTTTTTGTTATATTTTTTCAACAGCGATTGTTTTTCCGAATCGAAATCATGAAGATGTTCCTTAATCCAATCCTGTTTTGTCCAACCCGTTTCTTTAACTTCAAAATCTCCGTATTTTTTAGCTAACATCTCAAAATGTGATGTAAAATACGGACCTTGAGTGAAATACGTGTCAAAATAACGGCGTATAATCCAATGGTCTTTCTTTTCGGCGGCATAACCGTGGAAAACTTGAATTTTTACGCCCGGAAGATAATACGGTACAATATTTCCCGGAACAAAAATTGCTTCGGGCTTAAAATCGTACACCGCTTGAATCGAATCAGTCCATTTAACCTGATTTTCAAGCGGAAAACTTTTAATTTTTTTAGTGTGGACATACCACAAAACCTCATGACCGCCTTGTTTGTCGGCCTCGGTTTGCAACGGTTGCAAAATATCTACTGCGTAACGGTTTTCGCAAAAAAGTACAATTTTCATAACTAATCAGTAAGTGTTTTGATGTCAAATCCGGCGTATGGTTTTGTAAGGTCGCAATAGTCGTGAAAATGCGATCTGCGTTGATTTTCGGGCGGCAGTTCCATATAGTTTTTACCGTATAAAACAGAAAGAAAACCGTCAGGTACAGTAGGAGCATCGGCTTCTACGCCCTCGAAAACCACGCGTTTTGGCTCACCGAAAATTTCTTTCTTGTAAGCCTTAAAACCGTCATCGTGAGTCATCACTAAGTTGCAGTTTTTGTGACCGTTGTATTCTTTCAAAATTTTCTGACACCAACGGTGAAGTCCTTCTTTTGAAAAACATTTTTGTATAAATAATGACCACCACGAGCGGGGACCTTTGCCGTGTTTGTACGGGTCACGATAAACAAAGTAAAGCATTTTGCGTGCAAAATTGAATTTGCGGAAATGCCACCATCTTAGGAAATTGTTATCAGGAACATCGTCAAGAGGAAAAATGTCCATATAAATTCCGCCTGCATATCCGAGATAGATTCTTTCAACAATTGTGGTACTTGTATCCTCTAATTTTGCAAAATATTTCGGATAATGCGGACAATTTTCATGGTTAACGATAGAAAACGGTTTAGGAAGCCACTCTTGAGAGTGCTGCATCAATAAGTCGTAATCTTTGCGCAAAAGTGCGATATCCTGATCATCGTCCCACGGAATAAAACCTTTGTGTCTTACTGCTCCGAGTAATGTTCCGGCTATGATATAATAATGTATGCCGTATTTTTTACATACCTTGTCGATTGTTTCCAAAAGACAAACGCTCCTTAATTGAAATTCACGGAGGTCGTAATGGTATTCTTTGTTTTGACGGGCGATTTTGTTTTTGTCGTAATTGTTCATTCCCCGAAATTATTTTTTGTTTCTAACATCCACATCGTTAGAGAAATGGTTGTCGGCTTTTTTTTTCATTTGTTCGTAACTTTCGTAAATGCGTTTCTTCAGATTAGTGCTGCTGACACCTGCGCCGTATGGAAAATACACAACATCAACGCCTTGCTCTTTGAGATAATCGTATTTTCCTGTCCAATCGTCGCCGACCACAAAAACATCAAAGTTGAGTTTTTTTACCTTGTCGGTATGGTCGAGAGAGTGTTGCGGAATTACGATGTCGGGATATTTCAACGCTTTCATCAACGCAATACGTTCCTCAAACGGGATAATCGGTTGCGACTTGTAACTTTCAACAAGTTCGTCGGTATTTACGCCGACAATAAGGATGTCGCCCAAAGAGCGGGCATATTCAATCATTTTGATATGATTGGCGTGCAACATATCGAATGTGCCGCTTGTATAAACTACTGTTTTACCTGCAATCATGTTAGATTAAATTACGTTTCTGCAAATCTTCAAAAGCCGCAACAAGGCGGTTGATTTCTTCTTCGGTGATGTTACCGATATGACCCACGCGGAAAACTTTTTGAGCCAATTCGCCGCCGTTAGGACAAATCCAAATACCGTATTCGTCTTTTATAATTTCAAAAATGCGGTATGCACTGATTCCTTGGTTGGTAGGTATTAAAGCCGTAACACAATTAGAAGTTGCATTTTCGGGCGTAAACATCTTGAACGGGAGATGTTTGATTTTTGCTCTGAAATATTCCGCACGTTTTTTTATTACGTTGTTAACATTTTGTATGCCTCCGTTTTGCTCAATCCGTTTGAGTTTGTCGTTGAGTTGCAACAATGTAGCTACCGCAGGCGTAAAAGGTGTTTGTCCTCTTTCGCCGTTTTTGAGATAGTCTGCATAATTGAAATACATACTCTTAACTTTGTTTTTAGTGCAACGTTCTTGAGCCTTAGAATCCATTACTGTAAAACTCATAGAAGGAGGCAGTGAAAGTGCTTTTTGTGAACCTGTTATGGCTGCATTTACGTGCATTTCTTTCATCGAAAATTTGTCAGCAAGAAAACCGCTGACAGCATCAACAAAAAGAAAAATGTTGTTCCTGTTGCAAAAATCACCAACCAAATTCATGTCGTAAAGAATACCGGTAGAAGTTTCGCAAAGTTGCAGTAACATTCCTGTATAACCTTGATTTTCAAAGTTTTTAAGAATATCTTGTGTTAACGGCTGACCGTATTCGAGAGATATTTCTGTATAAGGTATTTCGTGAATTTGACACAATTCCACAAAGCGATGTCCAAAACTTCCGCCGTTTACTACCAACACTTTGTCGTTTTGTGTAAAAAAGTTCATAACACCGCCTTCCATACTTGCAGTACCGGAACCGGTCATAAATATTACTCTTGCATTTTCTGGAGCGTCAAACAGTTTACACAATAGACTTTCATTTTCTTTCATAACAGCCGAAAATTCGGGTGTGCGGAAATACGGAATCTGTTGTGCTCCTATTTGTTGCGTTTCGGGATCCATTTGAACGGGACCTACTGTAAAGTTAATCATTTTTTGTATCAGAATAATTTTTTTTTCCGTTTGCAAAGTTATGTTTTTTTGTGTTAATTGACAAATATTATTTTTTGTAGCCGACTGTGCGATTGTGAATCGTCATTTGTGCCTGCACCGCCGATGAGGTTGAGGCAGTTGAGATACATATTTTGGCTAAATTCAAGTATTATCGTTTTTTGATTTATAAGTTTTGTGCGTTGATAAAAAATTACTTGTGAAGTCAAACACAATTCTAAAAATCCTGAAAATTAAGCAGTTGACGGTCGCTTCTCGGGTGGTGACTCATAATAGCGTCTCGAAGGTAATTGCTGTCGAGATGTGTGTAAATTTCAGTGGTTTGGATCGATTCGTGACCAAGCATTTCTTGTACAGCTCTCAAACTTGCGCCGCCTTCTACAAGATGTGTTGCAAACGAATGTCGGAAAGTGTGCGGACTTACTTCTTTTGTGATTCCGGCAGCGTCGCAAAGTCGTTTTACTATGGTGAAAATCATCACCCTTGTAAGTTTTCGACCTCGGCGGTTAAGGAAAAGGTAATCTTTGTTTTCGTTGTTGATTGCCATGTGACAACGAGTTTTTTCGAGGTAATATGTAATATACTTCAATGCAACTTCGCTGATAGGAACAATTCGCATTTTATCGCCTTTACCTATTACTTTTATTGTACCAAGGTCGGGATAAATATCGGTGAGTTTCAGATTAATAAGTTCAGAAACCCGTAGACCGCAACTGTAAAGAGTTTCGATAATTGCGCGATTACGTTCGCCCTCGTCGGAAGATAAGTCAATTGCGGATTCTATTTGGTCGATTTCCTCCACGGAAAGCACTGTAGGTAAGTGCAAATCGAGTTTTGGCGTTGACAAAAGATAAGCCGGCGACACTTCAATTTTTTGGTCAAGAACCAGAAAATTGAAAAAATGTTTTATTGCGCTCAAAATTCTGGCTTGAGTACGTGGCGAAAGTCCGAATTTTGCTGTCCATTCCAGAAAAGCCGAAAGGTCGTCAAGCGTAAGAAGTTCAAAATTTCTGTCGCCCAAAATTGTTTCAGTATAGTACGAAAGTTTTGACATATCGTTTTTGTAAGCTTCGATACTGTTCTGAGCCATAGAGCGTTCCAAAGCGAGATGCTCAAGAAAATTTTCCGTCAAAATCTGATTGTGAGGATTCATAACTATTGTAAATTAGTTTGCTAAATTATAAAAAAAAACTCATTTAATTTGTTTTTCTGTAAATAATTTTTTTTAACTTTGCGCCATAAAATTACAACTTGAATTATCTGAGGACAAAAATTTTGAAGATAATTTATGTTAGAAAATAAAAGTGATTCAAGATGCTGATTTATAACGAAATAATTCAGTATTGCGGATTAGTTGGGTATTATAAAAATATTGTAATACAAAAAACTTAACGTTTAATTTTTGTTAGTTTGAGGAGAAAAACATAAATTTGCGCGCTTTTATTTTAAAAAGTTGAAATTAAGAGATTTTATCATAATATACAAATGATTAATATAACTTTTCCCGATAATTCCGTAAAGGAATACGAAGATGGTTCATCACCATTAGATATAGCCAAGTCGTTGAGTAACAGTTTGGCAAAAGAAGTATTATCAGCAACATTTAACGGTAAACCGTGGGACGCAACCCGTCCTATTACAGAAGATGGTACATTGGTTTTCCACAAGTGGGAAGATGAAGAAGGTAAACATACATTCCGTCATTCAGCAGCACACTTGATGGCCGAGGCTCTTGAAAAGCTTTATCCCGGTACAAAATTCGGTATTGGTCCGGCACTTGAAAACGGTTTTTATTATGATGTTGAACTTCCAGAGGGTAAAGTTATTACTGACGAAGATTTTCCGGCTATCGAAAAGAAGATGCTTGAAATCGCCAGAGGTAATCATCCTTATGAAAGAAAAGAAGTTAGCAAGGCAGAAGCTTTGGAATACTTCAATGCTAAAGGTGACGACTACAAGGCTGAACTTATCAGCGAACTCGAAGACGGTACTATTACAGAATATTGTCAGGACGGTTATACAGATCTTTGCCGTGGACCTCATATTCCTAATACCGGTCTTATCAAAGCTGTGAAAATCACAAGTATAGCCGGTGCTTATTGGAGAGGCAACGAAAACAACAAGATGTTGACCCGTGTTTACGGTGTTGCATTCCCTAAGCAAAAAATGCTTGACGAATATTTGGTTTTGTTGGAGGAAGCTAAAAAACGCGACCACCGCAAAATCGGTAAGGATATGGAACTTTTTGCTTTCTCAGGCAAAGTAGGACAGGGCTTGCCTTTGTGGTTGCCTAAAGGTACTGTTTTGAGAGAAACTTTAACCAGATTCCTTGCTAAAATTCAGAAAAAATATGGTTACTTGCAGGTAATCACTCCGCATATCGGTCAGAAAGAATTGTATGTAACTAGCGGTCACTACGCAAAATACGGTAAAGATTCGTTCCAACCGATTCATACACCAAACGAAAGCGAAGAATTCTTGCTCAAACCGATGAACTGCCCTCACCACTGTGAGATTTATCGTTTGAAACCAAGAAGTTACAAAGATTTGCCTTTGCGTTTTGCTGAATTTGGTACAGTTTATCGTTACGAACAAAGTGGCGAACTTCACGGTCTTACACGTGTAAGATCATTCACACAAGATGATGCTCACTTGTTTGTACGTCCTGACCAAATCAAGGAAGAATTCTGCAAAGTAATCGATATTATTCTTTACATCTTCAAGATATTGAATTTTAAAGAATATACAGCTCAGGTATCATTGAGAGATCCTGATCACAAAGAAAAATATATCGGTACCGACGAGCACTGGGATATGGCTGAAAAAGCTATTATCGAGGCTGCCAACGAAAAAGGTCTTCCAACAATTGTAGAAACCGGCGAGGCTGCTTTCTACGGTCCTAAATTGGACTTCATGGTAAAAGATGCTTTGGGTAGAAAATGGCAGTTGGGTACAATTCAGGTAGACTACAATTTGCCTGAGCGTTTCGGACTTGAATATACCGGTGCTGATGATAAAAAATACCGTCCTGTGATGATTCACAGAGCACCATTCGGCAGTATCGAACGTTTTGTGGCAGTATTGATTGAAAACACAGCAGGTAAATTCCCGTTGTGGCTTACACCTGTACAAGGTCAGATATTGCCAATCAGCGAAAAATTCAATGAGTATGCTTACAAAGTAGCAGAACTTTTGAATGAAGACGATATCCGTGTAGAAGTTGACGACAGAAACGAGAAAATCGGACGTAAGATTCGTGACAACGAAACCAAACACGTACCATTTATGCTTATCGTTGGAGAGAAAGAAGTTAACGAAGGCAAAGTTTCTGTAAGAAAACAGGGCAAGGAAGATTTGGGTGCAATGACAATCGACGAATTCAAGAAATTCATACAGGGTGAAATCAACAAAGAACTTCATCCTGAAGAGTAAATAAAACAATCTTTTAACTTAATTTTGGGAGGACACTACTATAGCTAAGCCAAACGAACAACCCGCTCATAGAATTAACGACCGAATTCGTGCAAAGACGGTTCGCGTAGTGGGTGACAACATTCAGGACAATAATCAAGTATTGTCGAGGGAAGATGCATTGAAGCTTGCAGACGAGCAAGGATTGGATCTGGTTGAGATTTCACCGGATGCACAGCCACCGGTTTGCAAAATTATCGACTATCAGAAATTTCTGTATCAGTTGAAGAAAAAGCTCAAAGAGCAGAAAGCAAAAACTGCTAAAACTCAGGTAAAGGAAATCCGTTTCGGACCTCAAACTGATGATCATGACTTTGAGTTTAAGCTCAACCATGCAAAGAAGTTTCTTGCTGATGGTGACAAGGTAAGGGCTTATGTTTTCTTCAAAGGACGTCAGATTTTGTTCAAGGAACAAGGTGAAATCCTATTGTTAAAATTTGCTCAAGAATTGGAGGATATTGGCAGAGTTGACCAATTGCCGCTTTTGGAAGGCAAAAAGATGACAATGCTGATTTCTCCGTCGTCAAAAAAGAAATAGAAAATAAATTATTCGTGCGTTAAAAATAACGTAGAACTTTTTAATAAAAATTAAAACAAAATGCCAAAAGTAAAAACTAACTGCGCTGCAAAGAAGAGATTCAAACTTACAGCATCAGGAATTATCAAAAGAAAACATGCTTACAAAAGTCACATTTTGACTAAGAAGACAACAAAGAGAAAGAGAAATTTGAGATACTTTGGTGTTGTTGAAGGTGCTAACCAACAAGCAATTAAAGAATTGCTCGTTTTGAAATAGTTCTTTCATTAAAAGACAATTCCAAAAAAAAATCAAATTTATCGAATCTCAATTTTAGAATTCGGTTTGATTAAATTCTAACAGAATTAGAAATTTAAATTATTCGTTTAACCCGGGCGCTGAGCCGACAAAGTGTAGTCTTAATAAAAACTATGTAATAAGATTGCCGCTTACGTCCAAAAAACAATTAAATTATGCCAAGATCAGTCAATCACGTTGCATCACGCAACAGAAGAAAAAAAATCCTCAAACTTACAAGAGGTTATTACGGAGCAAGGGCTAATGTTTACACCATTGCAAAGAATACATACGAAAAAGGTCTCTTGCACGCCTATATTCAGCGCAAGAACAAAAAACGTAATTTCCGTGCTTTGTGGATTGCTCGTATCAACGCAGCTGTAAGAGGATACAACATGTCTTACTCTGAATTTATCGGTAAGATTGCTAAGAAAGATATCAAGTTGAACCGTAAGGTTTTAGCTGATTTAGCGATGAATAATCCTAAAGCTTTCGAAGCTGTTGTAAATTCTGTAAAATAGTTTCGATTTTACATTTTTGTAGTTAAATAGAATTGAAAGTTATTTTTCGCACGAATTTTTTTTAAGACATTATTTTATTTTTATACTTAAGGAACAATAACTTTTTTAAGCTGTTGTTCCTTTTGTTTTTTTCTTCGAAACACAAAACCTGATTAAAACTTAATATGAAAATTGCATTGATAGGATATGGCAAGATGGGCCATGAGATTGAGAAAATTGCTAAAGAACGCGGCAATGAAATCGTTTTTATCGAGGATGCTCTCATTAATCCTGAAGAATTTACCGACGAAAATCTTCAAAAGGCGGATGTCGCTATCGAATTTACACGTCCGGATGCTGCTTTCAACAACTATCTCAAATGTTTTCACGCCGGAATTCCTGTTGTTTCGGGTACTACCGGCTGGCTCGACAAATTGCCGGAAATCCAAAGGATGTGCAAAGAGGAAGGCAAAACTTTCTTCTATACTTCCAATTTTTCGGTTGGTGTAAATATCTTTTTCCGTGTCAACAAGTTTTTGGCTAATATCATGAACGGTTTCAACAGTTATGATGTGAAAATGCAAGAAATTCATCACATCCACAAACTTGACAAACCTTCGGGAACTGCAAAAACTTTGGCTGAAGATATCCTCGATAAAATCGACAGAAAATCTGCTTGGACATTGGAAGACAACAAGAAAGACAATGAAATTTTTATCGATTGTGTGAGAGAATCCGAAGTTCCCGGTACTCACTCTGTAAAATATGTGTCTGAAGTTGACGATATTGAAATTATTCATACAGCGCATTCCAGAAAAGGTTTTGCACTCGGAGCTGTGCTCGCTGCCGAATTCCTTTATGGTAAACCGGCGGGATTTTATGGTATGGATGATATGTTGAAATTCTAAATATTTAACATTTGATTATGAAAAAACTGTTTGCTAACAAGTGGCTGAAGTTCGGTTTATCCGCCTTGGTTTATTTGTTGTTTGTAATTTGGCTTCACAACTGGTGGTTGTTGGTAGGACTTGTAGTGATTTTCGATATTTTTATTACTGAAAAAGTTCATTGGGCTTTTTGGAAAAAGAAAGGTGTTGACAAGCAGACAAAAGCTGTGGAATGGGTTGATGCTCTGATATTTGCGATTGTTGCTGCTACTATTATCCGTCTTTTCTTTATCGAGGCTTTTACGATTCCTACTTCATCAATGGAGAAATCTCTGTTGGTGGGTGATTATCTTTTTGTTAGCAAATTCAGTTACGGTCCCAAAATGCCGAATACTCCGCTTTCGGTGCCGTTTACTCACAATACAATGCCGTTTACTGAAAATTCCAAATCATATTTGGAGTGGATTAAATGGCCTTACAAGCGTCTTGCCGGTTTGGGCGAAGTAAAAAACAACGATGTTGTGGTTTTCAATTTTCCCGAAGGCGATACTGTTTGCCTCAATCAGCAGTCAAGAAGTTATTATCAGTTGATTCGTGATTATGGTCGCGATGCTGTTGTAAATGACAGAGTTATGAATGCTTATGGTCAGGTGATTACTGATTATTTCGGCAAAATTGTTAGTCGTCCTGTTGATAAACGTGAAAATTATATCAAACGTTGTATCGCTATTGCCGGTGATAGTATTCAAGTAATTGACGGTCAGGCTTATGTTAACGGCAAACCGCAAGAAGAAATCGGTGACAAGCAGTTTAAATATTTGATTATTACAGATGGTACGCCGATTAATCCGCGTGTTTTTGACAATTTGAGTATTTCGATGGAAGACAGAGCTTCGGCTCAGGTTTTCGATCCGTCAATTCTTGATTTTATGCATGAAGCCGATGGTGTTGAGCCTAATTGTCTTTTTGTTTTACCGCTTGTAGCAGAAAATGTTGAGCAGTTGAAAAGTTTGCCGTGTGTAAAATCGGTGACAAGAATTGTAAAACCAAAAGATTTCCGCGAATCGTATATCTTCCCGCATGACGAAAGATACCGTTGGAACGAGGATAATTTTGGCCCGCTTTATGTTCCTAAAGCCGGTGAAACTGTGCAACTTACATTGGATAATCTTCCGCTTTACCGCAGAATTATCGAAACTTACGAAGAAAATTCGTTAACAGTGTACAACGGTGAAATTATTATCAACAATCAACCGGCTACAAGTTATACATTTAGAATGAATTATTATTTCATGATGGGTGACAGCCGCCACAATTCTGCCGACTCAAGATTTTGGGGGTTTGTGCCGGAAGATCATATTGTTGGTAAAGCTCTTTTCATTTGGTTTTCAAGTGATAAGGACGCTTCGTTCCCGTCGTCTATCAGATGGAACAGATTTTTTAAAGGTATTGACTAAAATTTTATAAAAACAAATTGGATAAGTTTCTTTACGGCTGGTTTTTGCCGATTACATTGTCGTTTACATTAGCTCTTGTCGGTTATTTGATTTTTAGAGACAATGTTTGTGTAGTAAATGGTGACGGTATGAATCCTAATTTTCTAAATGGGGAAACCATTGCCGTAAGGAAATTCCAACATGTTAAGATTAATGATATATTGCTGATTGACAGCCCGTTGAAACGTCAAAAAAAGAAACCGAATTATTCTTTGAAACGGTGTGTGGCTTTGCCGGGTGATACTGTAAAAATCAGCGAAAAAAAATTATTTGTGAACGGCAATCTCCAAAGTTCCGATTTCTGTCAGTTCAATCGTAGAGTTATGCTTTTTTCAAAAGAAGAGGCGAGGGTAGCGGTTGCTACATACGGCATTACGGCCGGAAAAATCACAAATATGACTCAGATTATTCCTATTTCGGAGCGGGTTTTCAATAGAATTCAGCACGATAGTCTTTTGAGATATGTTACTACCGATATCACTTCCAAAGAGCTGTCGGACAGATGCTTGTATCCGTTTTCATCGTTTTTCCGTTGGAACAAAGATTTTTATGGTCCGCTGATTGTTCCTAAAAAAGGCATGACAATCAAGTTGACCACAAGTAATATTGTTTTTTACAGGCATCTGCTTGAAAATTTTGAAAATTCCAAACTTGAGTACAAAAACGGTCAATGTTATATAAACGGTAAAGTCACTGAAAATTACACATTTAAGAAGAATTATTATTTCCTTTTGAATGATTACAGAGACGATCCGTCGGATTCAAGAACTTTTGGACCTATTCCTGAGGATTTGATTTTTGCTAAGTATTGCGGTTTGCTAATTGGTAAAAATAAAGATGGCGAAATCGACTACGAAAAATCTTTTAAAATCACTTTGGGGAAAATATTATTTTAGTTATTTTTGAAACCTAAAACCATTAAATTATTACTCTATGACTTCATTTCAGATGTATTGCGGGTCCAATTCTATAATTGTAGGCCGTCAGGAAAAATTACCAGCAGACTATACTAAAATAGAATTTTACGATGATTTTATTCCCGATTTGTTAGCAGGAAAAAAGAAAGGTAATTTTTGGATAGAAGGCGATGCTGAACAATTGATTAACACGCTGAAAACCAAATACAAATATGTAGAAGCTGCCGGCGGTTATGTCTTAAATAATTTAGGTCAAAGTCTTGTAATTTTCCGCAACGGACTTTGGGATTTGCCAAAGGGTCATGTAGAACCCGGCGAAAGTATCGAAAATGCTGCCGTAAGGGAAGTTATGGAAGAAACCGGTATTTCGGAGCCGAAGATTGTGGAAAAACTTACCGATACATATCATTTCTATATGTACGATAACAAACCGCCCGTTGTTTTCAAGAAAACTTATTGGTATCTGATGTCAAACGAAGGAAACGGTAAAACAAATCCTCAAACCGAGGAAGGAATTACCGCTTGTCTTTGGGTGGACGACGGACGCATTGACGAACTTATCAACAAGACTCACAGGAACTTAAAAATTTTGTTTCAATTTAAAAAGGACGGAAGAATATGAAAAAATTGATTCCATTTTTGTTTATTTTCAGCTTGATTTTCGGTATTTCGTGTACCAGACCGTTGCAAGAATCCGATACAATTTCGGCGGAAAATTTGTTGAAACAAATTTCAGAAGGTAAAAAGCTGGTAATCAAAAATAAAACTATTACCGGAGTTTTGGATTTTACCAAAATTTTGGATAAAGACAATAATCTTCCGGTTTCTACGATTTACATCGAAAGTGAATTGGCTTTTGTAAATTGTACATTTGAAGACAGTGTTTTGGCTTACAGTTTCAAAAATAGTATTCTTCGTACCGTTTTCAACAAGACGGTGATGTTTTATGAATGTAAATTTTTGAAAAATGTACAGTTCTCACAGACAGAGTTTTCAAAAGATGTCAGTTTTGAATTGAGCGTTGTAGAAGGTCAAGCAGAGTTCAACGGAACTGATTTTTCCAAAGGTGCAATTTTTGCAGCTGCCAATTTTATGAACGATACCAAATTTTTGGGATGCCGTTTCGGAGGTCGTACTTCGTTTTTCAAAACGATGTTCAAAAAGTCAGTATTGGTACAACGTGCAAAATTTTACGAGCCGGTATTGTTTTTGGACTCACATTTTTACGGGTATTTTGAATTTTCGGACAATATGTGTTATGATTTGCCTGATTTTTCTAATGCAAATTTTTCAGATCGTGTAGTTTTTTGCAACTCAGTATATTATTTGGGCTTAAAACTTAGCGGTAGTAAGGTTTCAAATCCCGAATCAGTGGAACAACACGGTAATTATTTCGTTCAATCAACTGAAGTAAAAGATATATTTAACCAATAAAACGTAATAACCGATGAAAAAAACAAAACTTTTTACTGCTTTGGTGTCAGCAGGTTTGTTGACCGGAGCTGCGGGATTTACCTCATGTGACGAAGAGACTTTGTCAAATGTTTTGAACGCAGTTCTTTTTGGTGATAATGAGTATTCAACAAATTCCGGTGACAATTATTTCGGATGGTTTGCTCAGGACGAGGATACAGAACATCAGGCTCAGGATATTTTGTTGTCTACAAAACAGACTTCCGACAAACTTTCTTCAAATAATTTGCCTCGCAAAGTGGATTTAACCGATTATCTTCCGCCAATCGGAAATCAGGGTCAATATGGTACTTGCGTGGCGTGGGCTACTGCGTACAACTGTCGTTCTTTCTTGTATGCAAAACAAAAAGGATTAACAAAAAGTAATTTGAAAAATACTTCAAATCAGTTCAGTCCTAAAGATTTGTTTTGGTCAATTGAAAACAGTTACAAAGGCGACGGCTGCAACGGAACCAACTTTGAATACGCTTTTGACGTTATGATTTCCCGCGGTGTTGCAACTCTTAGCGATGTACCGTACACAAATCTTGGTAATTGCAGTTACAACCGTTCTGCGGGTTCAAGTACTGCCGGAAATTACAAAATCAAATCATTCCGTCAAATCAAAGTTGACAAACAGACAATCAAAGAGTATCTTGCTAACGGTCAGTTAGTTGTATTTGGTGCTCAACTTGGTGACGAATTTATGAACGCCAATTCATCGTCAGTGCTTTACGATCAGACATACGGTTATACTGGTATGCACGCTTACCATGCGATGGTGCTCAGCGGTTACGACGATGACAAAGGTTCAAACGGAGCATTTCGTGTAGTTAACTCTTGGGGTTCAAATTGGGGTGATGACGGATATATTTGGGTTGACGAAAACTTTTTTGTCGGCGGCAAATTTGCTTATTGTGCTTACGTTGCTTACAATATCAATGATACAGAAATCGACGACGAAACCAATACCGTTGTTGACGACAACAAAAATTCAGGTAATGATGTGATTGCATATTCACTTACCGATGATGAACTTTCATATTCAGAACATGCTCATGAAACAGGCTGGCGTGAAGCTACTTACAATGTTTACAATGCAGGAACAAATACAATTAAGAGTTCATCAGATTGGGCAATTTGTTTGTTGTATTACAATGCTTACAATGCAAATGATTATGGTATAATACTTTTAGATTATTATACTGATAATTTGGGTAATAAAAATCAGTACAATCCTAACTGGACAGAAGAAGATGATCCTAAACCGTTGGATTATCTTGGTGTTGCCGCACAAGGTTATTCTTGGAACAATTATGATATTCCGAGCGGTTACAGTGTAGCACAAGTTATAAACAATGACGAAAAAGAATTTGTTTGGGGGTACAAAATGCCGCCTCTTACCGGTGATTATTACCTTGTACTTTTTGCTGATGCGTTTAACGGTATTGAAGAATCTTGCGAGGACAACAATTATTGCTATTGGGGTAATTCAGACGGAAGCCCAATTCATTATGTTAAAGGTGTTCCGACAAATATTTCTAAATCCGCAAAAATCAGTAAATCAGACGTTATGCCAAAGCAAAACGGCAAAGGAACATTCCAATCTGTTGTATTGCCGGGCAATCTCAATGCATATTCTACCGACGAAATTTCTGCTTTGATTCGTGCTAACAAAAAATCAGGCGAACTTTCTAAAAAGGCAGCTGCTTGGAAAGCCGGTGTAGCTAACGGTGAAATTTGCGTATTACCAAAGAAAACTCGTTAATCACTTAAAACTATTTATATATGAAAAGGAAACATTTGATTTTTGGACTTTTGTTGATTTTTTCTGTTATGATTGTTTTGCCGTCTTGTGATATCCTTTTGGGTACTACCACAACTACCAACAACAATACCAACAGAAATACAACCAACACTACAACTAACACCAACGGAGGAAATTCTTCTTCAACTTCTGTCGGTAAAAAGACCACAACCGGAAGTAGCAGCAGTAGCTCATCTACTTCAGTAGGCAAGAAAACACATTAAAAAAAAATTCAATAAAAAAGTCCGGTAGAAAAATCTGCCGGACTTTTTTTGTGTGATTATTTCTGGTAAAAACTGAAATTTACTTTACCATAATGTCTTTGGTCTTTGATATGAGTAAAATCAGTAAAATGAGTTTTTGCACTATGTTCCATTACCAACAATGTATTGCTTGTAACGCCCGGATTGTTCATAATCAGTTCCGGAATTCTTTCAACGCCTTCCATATCGTAAGGCGGGTCGGCAAAAATTAGGTCAAAATTCAGCGGATTGTTTTCGATAAACTTAAACGCATCGGTATTTATTACCCTTGCCGGCGATTTGTCCGGAAACATCGATTTGAAACTCTTGTTGATAAATTCGCAATATTTCCTGTTGATATCCACGCAAATAATATCTTTGCATCCTCTTGACGCCATTTCGTAGCTGATACCGCCGGTGCCTGAAAACAAATCCAAAAATCTAACTTGCTCAAAATCAATAGTATTGTTGAGAATATTGAACAACGATTCCTTCGCCATATCGGTTGTAGGTCTGTCCGAGAAAAACGACGGCAGATTTATTTGTCTGCTTCTGAAAAGTCCTGTTATAATACGCATGGCAATATCATCATATTGTGGAAAGTATGTTCAGGAATCTCGTTTGAGAACGAATATTCATAATTGCTGTTCAATGAATTGAATGTAACATTCGGTAAATACTTGTACAACAATTGATAAATCTCAGATTCTGCATCTTGGTATCCTGTAAGTTTTACAGCAGTTTTTTTATCAAGTTTCAACTTTGTGATAATTGATTGTATGCAGTACAAAACGTCGGTTGCGCTTTGGTAAGCGAAAGTATTGTACAACAATATTTTACCGCCTTGCGAAACAGCAATATCCATAAAATCGTAATAGAAATTTACAGAAATTGTAGGTTCTTCGCTGCCGTTTTTTATAATATTTTCTATAAACGGAGTACCCTCGTGATAGAAATTTATTTCAGGGAAAGTGTTGACCATCAATGTAGTAAGGTATGACGGAATAACAAACACATCGCACGAAGATATAGATTTCAGTTTATTGAATTGAATTTCTTCCTTGTCGGAGATTGGAAAATTAGCCGAAGTAAGATCTTTGAGTTTTGTTTTGTCGAAAATCGCGTTAGGTACAATAATAGATTTTCTTGTGACGAAAATCATGTCAACGGATTTGTAGGTTTTTCCCATAAACGGGTCATTAGTAAGATTTTGCTTGATTTTGTCATAAAGATTCTCGTCGCTAAGCTCCATTCCGTATCCGATATGTTTGATAGCAAGATACTCTTTGGCGTAAGTATCGAGAATGCAATATGTATAACCGCGCTGACTGATCTGTATTGACAGATTGTAAGTGCTTGTCTTGTTGATATTACAAGAATCGGTTTTTGCAAATATATCTTTCATTGTACTTGATTTTAGCTGAATATTAAACTTTTTACGGCACTAAATTACAACAAAAAAGGGAAAACTCGAAAGTTTTCCCCTGATTTTTTTATTTTTTCTAAAAAAATTATTCCCAGTTGCCGGCATTGTTGTTGTATTCTGTAAGTGAACCAACTTTTAAGCCAGGATATCTGCCGAGGGTTTCTGCTTCATCAATTTTGTTGATAATTTCCTGTCTGTCAAGACCTTGCAAATATACTTCATAAGGGGTTTTGCATTCAAATACCGGAATTGTTACACCGGAACCTGTCAAAAGTGAATCAACTGCACCAAGTTCAAATTTTACATTGTTTGACTTTGGTACGTATGCCAATGAATCCAATGTGTATTTGTTTGCACACAATGAATCATAGCAACTTACTTCCAAGGTATCACGTTTTACAATACCTGCTTCAATAGCTTTTTCTTCTGCAAGTTTACGTGGGTATTTGTTGTAGAAACTGTCAGGAATGTTACCAATTGCTTTTACAATTTTGATTTTACCGTTTTTGATAAAATCAATCAATGTATCAAAATTTCCTGCATAGTGACCGCGTTGACTTTTGAATGCTACTTGTGCATTTCTGATGTCTTTCAATTTTTGAACAGTCAATTCTTTGCGCCAATCTGCGCTCTTATTAAAACGGATAGGTTCCATTATGCTATCCCACAGCATATAACCTAAGAATAGGATTAATGCAAATAATACTAACTCAATTATTTTTTTCATTGTTGAAAATGTTTATTTTTTAATTTTTTTATGTGGCAAATTTAAGAAAAAAATTTAATAACAATTCAAAAATATTTAATATTTTATTAAAAATAATTTTTGCCAAAAGAACTTTTTTATTTTGAAAAATTGGTAATTTAGCAGTTTGTTGTATCAGGCTTTTATTATTAAAAATGAAATTAGATTTTCTCAAAAGTATTTTTCTCGATAATTTTGGATTCAAACCCACTGAAGATCAGGACAAAGCGATGGATTCGTTGTGCCGGTTTGTGTTGGAATCGCAAGAAGACAGTATTTTTTTGCTTTGCGGATATGCCGGTACGGGTAAAACAAGTTTGATGTCGGCTTTTGTGAAAACGCTCAATGATTTTCAAGTTAAAACCAAACTTATGGCGCCTACAGGTCGCGCTGCCAAGGTGTTTTCGCAGTTCGCTAAGAGCAAAGCTTTTACTATCCACAAGTCGATTTATATCCAACAATCGGGTATTGACGGAAAATTTCTTGTTAACAGAAATCTTTGTTCCGACACCTTTTTTATAGTAGACGAAGCCTCGATGATAGCTCAGGGCGGCGGCGAGCTTAGCGCATTTGGTACGGGCAGACTTTTGGACGATCTTATTTCATACGTTTTTTCCGGTCACAATTGCAGACTTATATTAATAGGTGATACAGCGCAGTTGCCGCCGGTGGGAAGTCCGCTTTCGCCGGCGTTGGACAAAGGTGAGTTGGAATGTTACGGCAAAACGGTTTACAATGCGTTGTTGTCCAATGTAGTACGTCAGGCATCGGAATCCGGCATATTATATAATGCTACAAGTCTGAGAAATCAGATTGACCGCGTATTGCCCGGCGAACTTGTAAAACCGCATCTTACTGTAACAAATTTTGATGATATTCAACGAATTACAGGTGCCGGATTATTGGAAAAACTTGAAAATTCTTACAGCAAATCGGGCGTGTTGGAAACTTTGGTTGTAACTCGTAGCAACAAAAACGCTAATATTTATAACAACGGTATCCGCAGCCGAATTTTCTGGCGTGAAGAAGAAATTACCAAAGGCGATATGATTATGGTGGTGAAAAATAATTATTTTTACGCCAAAGATATTGAAAATCTGGATTTTATAGCAAACGGTGATATAGCAGAAGTTGTAAGAGTTGGGCGGGAGCAGTCGCTTTACGGGTTTCACTTTATAAATGTAGACCTGAAATTTCACGATTACGACGGTCTGGAAATCTCGGCAAAAATCATAAAAGAATCAATTCAAAGCGAAGGTCCGTCGCTTACTGAAAAAGAAAATCAAGCTCTGTTTCAGGCAGTTATCGAAGATTATCAAGGCATGTCAAAAAAAGAGATGTACAAAGAATTGCGACAAAACGAATTTTTCAATGCCTTGCAAGTGAAATTTGCTTACGCCGTTACATGTCACAAATCTCAGGGCGGACAGTGGAAAGAAGTTTATGTTGACCAAGGATATATTACCGAAGAAATGCTCGACCGAGAGTATTTACGGTGGTTATATACGGCTTTAACCCGTTCTACGGACAAAATTTACCTTGTAAACTTCAAACCGGAATTCTTTGAAAATTAAAGCATTGAAAAAAACTTTGAAAAATATTGCAAAAAAACTCGAAAAAAATTTGGTGGTTATAAAAAAACACCATAATTTTGTATCCGTAAAATAAAAACAACGAGGTCCGGTAGCTCAGCTGGATAGAGCAACAGCCTTCTAAGCTGTGGGTCGTGCGTTCGAATCGCACCCGGATCACGAAAATGTTTTCAAGTCTCTTGTTTTAATCGGCAAGAGACTTTTTTTTATCCGTAAGTTTCCTTTTTTTTAACATCAAAATTCTTACTTTTTTATTTCTATTTCGTTCTAATTGATATGTTGTTACGATTTGTAACAAAAAAAAAGTTACAAAAATCAAATGTTCATAAAAAAAAAATTCTATATTTGTAATTTGTTAGTTTAATATAACAAACAAAAATTTGATCGCTATATAATATTTACCTATAAAACAAAAATGATATCATGTCTATTGATTATCAAGACGATAAAGAAACGAAAAGAAATAAAATAATGAAAGCAATATTAAAAGTTAGTGCCGTGGTTTTGGCTGTAGCTCTTATAGAAGTTGCGTTTAAACCACTGAAATTCTATTCAGCATCCGAGCGTGAAAAAGTGATTTTTTCATTTGTAGGTCAATCTTTACAAACTGCTCATTACGAGAGTATTACATTCGATGATGCGTTTTCATCCAAGATTTTCGACGAGTATATGGAAAAATTGGATTACGGAAAACGTTACTTTTTGAAATCAGATATCGAGGAGTTTGAAAAATACAGATATAAAATTGATAATGCCATCAAAACCACTGATTTTGAGTTTTATAATTTGGTGACATCTGTTATTAAAAAGCGTCAGGATCAGGCAAAATCATATTGGGAAGAGGCTCTTGCCGGTGATTTTGATTTTTCAGTTGATGAATACATCCAAACCGAGCCTGATTCTCTTCAATATTGCGAAAGTGAGGCGGCTTTGAAAGATTATTGGAGAAAAATTGCAAAACTTGCCGTACTCGAAAGATATTGCGATCTTGTTGATGCTCAAGATACTGCAATCGCTAAGAAAGATACTTCTTATACCGTAAAATCTCTTGACGAACTCAAAAAAGACGCAATCAACAGTGTGAAAGAGCAAAAACGTTTTTACAATTTCAAAGACAAAGATTGGTTGTCGTTTTTCTTGAATTCTATTGTTGCAGCTTGCGACCCTCATTCGGAATTTTTCATGCCGGACGACAAAACTAATTTTGACATCTCGATGTCAGGCAAGTTTGAAGGCATTGGAGCAACACTTCAGAGCCGCAACGGTCAAACTAAAGTTGTTGATATCATTCCCGGAAGTGCCAGCTGGCGACAAGGCGAACTCGAAGTCAACGATGTAATTCAAAAAGTTGGTCAGGGTGACAACGAACCGATTGATATTACAAATATGGAATTGGACGATGTTGTAAAAATGGTTCGCGGTAAAAAAGGTTCTACTGTAAAACTTACTGTTAAAAAAATAGATGGTACTGTAAAAGTGATTCCAATTGAACGTGATGTTGTAGTAATCGAAGAAACTTACGCAAAATCTTCAATTCTTACTTCGCCGGACGGAAAAACCAGAGTCGGATATATTTATTTGCCGAAATTTTATGCTGACTTCAATGATAAAAACGGTCGTTTTTGCAGCAAAGATGTTAAAACCGAACTTGAAAAACTCAATCGCGAAAACGTTGACGGTGTGGTACTTGATTTAAGAAACAATGGCGGCGGCAGTCTTTCTGACGTTGTTGACATGTCGGGATTGTTTATCGAAAAAGGTCCTATCGTTCAGGTAAAAACCAAAGACGGTTTAACAAGACAACTTTCCGACAAGAGTTCCGAAATCTATTATTCAGGTCCGCTTGTAGTGATGGTAAACAGTTTCAGTGCATCGGCTTCTGAAATTTTGTCTGCCGCAATGCAAGATTACGACCGTGCAATCATCATGGGTAGCGAATCTTCTTACGGAAAAGGTACAGTACAAAGTATTTACGATTTTGACAATTTCTTACCTAATAACAACGATATCAAGCCGTTGGGTGCTATCAAAATCACAATTCAGAAATTCTATCGTATCAATGGCGGTACTACACAGCTTCGTGGTGTAATTCCGGATATTATTGTGCCTGATTCTTATTCATATTTGAAAGTAGGAGAGAAGGAAACACACAATCCGTTGCCTTACGATGAAATTTCCAAGGCTGATTATATGACTTGGGAACATTCTTACAGAAAGAAAAAAGTGGTGTCAAACTCAAAAGATCGTATCAAAAATAATCCGATTTTCAAACAAATTGACGAAAATGCCAAACGTTTGAAAGCTCGCAGCGATCAATCTTTGTTTACACTTAATATAGAAAAGTATCGCGATGAGCAGCGTGCTCTCAAGATTGAAGCTGACAAATTCTCTAATATCGGTAAAGACAAAACCGGTCTCAAGGCTTCATATTTGGCTGCTGACAAAAAATCTGTTGCTAACGATACTGTTAAGGCTCAGAAGTTTACACGTTGGTTCGGCGATTTGGAAAAAGATATTTACCTTTTGGAAGCTACCAATGTAATCGGAGATATGAAGTAACAGAAATTTTAAATTAATTTCATTTAAAGCTATTGATACAATGCTATTTTATTCAGACCTTTGTACCGCATTCAAAAGTCGAATAATTTTATAAAATCAACAAACAATCATAATTTTATGCAAAAGCAGAAATTAACAAAAATAGTTGCAACGATTTCGGACAGACGTTGCGACATCAATTTCATTAAGCAGCTTTACGATGCCGGCATGAACGTTGCCCGTATCAATACTGCTCACGCTGAATTTGATGCTACACGTCAGATGATAGCAAATATCAGAAATGTATCAAAATCAATTGCAATTCTTATAGATACAAAAGGTCCGGAAATTCGTACCACAGAAGCCGCTGAGGGTTACGAAGTTACAGCCGGTGAGTATGTTTATTTCTTAGGCGATACCGAAAAAGTATCAGAAAACGGTGTAATTTATGTAAATTTCGTAGGTTTTGAGAAAGAAATTCCTCTTGGAACAAAAATTCTTATTGACGACGGCGACATCGCATTCAAGGCTGAAGCTAGAGATGAGCATGGTTTGAAATGCAAGGTTTTGAATTCCGGTAAAATCAAATCTCACAAGAGTGTAAACGTTCCGGGTGTTCCAATCAACTTGCCGGCTCTCAGCGAAAAAGATAAAAAGTTTATTAAACTTGCTATCGAAGAAGACATTACATTTATTGCGCATTCTTTTGTAAGAAGCAAAGAAGATGTAATTGCAATTCAGAAAATACTTGACAAACACAATTCAAAAATAAAAATCATTGCAAAAATCGAGAATCAACAAGGTGTTGACAATATCGAAGAAATTCTCGACCATGCGTACGGCATCATGATTGCCCGTGGCGATTTGGGAATAGAGATCGAGGCAGAAAGAATTCCGGCTATTCAGAAGGAACTCAACAAAAAAGCTATCGAACATCTCAAACCGGTAATCGTTGCTACTCAGATGCTTCACACCATGATTAACAATCCGCGTCCTACACGTGCCGAAGTTTCCGACGTTGCAAACGCAATTTACGACGGTGCCGATGCAGTGATGCTTTCGGGTGAAACTGCTTCAGGTTCGTATCCGGTGGAAGCCGTTATGACAATGAGCAAAATCGCTGTTGAAGTAGAAAGAATCAAAGAAAAACTCAAGGAAAACACTCATCCTGTTCATGTTAAGAGCGAAATTTCTGAATTTTTGTCAAAAACAGCTGTTCACGCTTCAGTAGAATTGGATGCAAGATGTATTATTGCCGATTCGTTCTCAGGAACTACAATCCGCAACCTTGCAGCTTATCGCGGTGCAAAACCGATTTATGCGATGTGTTACAACGAAAATACAGTTCGCGAGTTGGCACTTTCTTACGGCGTTTATGCTCACAGCGTAAGACTCAACCGCTCGGCTGACGATTTTATTCAGAGTTCAATTTCTTTCGTACTCAACAAGGGATTTGCTGAAATCGACGACAAAGTAATCCTCTTGGCAGGTAGTTTCGGTAAAGGAAATTCGGCTACTCTCATCGAAATCAATTACTGTAGCAATCTTATTAAAAGATATTAATCGTTTAATTCTTATAAATTAATCTAACGGACTGACAGAGAAGAATTTCTTTATCAGTCCGTTTTCTTTTTTTTAACTATTTTTCTGTACCGGTTTCAACCTCTTCCGCGGAAATTTCTTCAGGAGATTTTTGATGAATTTTCCATCCGAAAATTGCATGAATCAGACTCATTAACGGGCTCAGCAAGTTGAAAAAACAGTAAGGCAAGTAAACCAAAGTTGCTACGCCCAAAACCGTACTTTGTGTCATGCCGCAAGTATTCCACGGTACAAGAACCGAAGTAACGGTTGCACTGTCTTCGCAAGTTCTTGATAACAAACGATTTTCGTAACCTTGTTTCTTGTATTCGTCTTTAAACATGTTGGCTGTAAGAATAATCGAAATATATTGATCGCCGGTTGCAACATTCATCATCAATGCGTTGGAAATTGTAGAGAAAACAAGTCCGACACGGGTTTTCATAATTTTTCTGAAAATTGCAGTAATAAAACATTGCAACATCCCGCTTTGATTCATCGCCGCACCAAAACATACAGCGCAGAGTATCAACCAAATAGTGTTCAACATTCCTGACATCCCGGAAGTAGAAACCAATTCGGAAAGAAGTTCGTTGTTGATTTTGATATTTGTTTTATCAGAAATTGCAGTAAAAACGCCTTTGAACATCTCGCTTGCTCCATTTCCGCCGCCAATTTCTGCAATTATCTGAGGTTGAAGTATTAACGCCGAAATTGATGCCGCAAGTGTTGAAACAAATAAAACAATCAGCGCAGGAGCTTTTTTGTAAATCAAAATTCCGGTAATTACGGGTACAATCATTGTAAAAATCGAAATATTAAAAGTTTCGTCTAATGCAGAAAGATAACCTGTAAAATCCTGAGCTGATGATTCTCCCATAAAAAATCCGGCTACAAAAAATATAATAAGTGTAATCGCAATAGCAGGAACAGTTGTGTTAAGCATGTATTTAATATGGTCAAACAATTTTGTACCGCTAATCGATGATGCCAACACTGTGGTATCGCTCAGCGGTGAAATTTTGTCACCGAAATACGCGCCGGAAATAATCGCTCCGGCAATCCAACCGTCGGAAAATCCTTCTGCTCTGCCGATTCCCAAAAGCGCGATTCCGATTGTAGCAATTGTTGTCCACGACGAACCCGTTACGATAGAAACCAATCCGCTGATGATGCACGCTGTAAAAAGAAAAATTTGCGGTGAAATAATTTGCAATCCATAATATATAAGTGTCGGAACAATTCCGCTAACCATCCAAGTGCCTGACATCGCGCCGATTAGCAAAAGTATAAAAATAGAAACAGAAGTGTCTGCTATGTTTTTCTTGAGAGCTTTTTCATGATCGTTCCATGTTGCTTTGTATTTCAAAATGCTTATAGTCAAGCAAATACCAGTAGCAATCAAAAGGCAAATTTGAGAAGCTCCGTTTAGTGCGTCCGTTCCAAAAATATCTAGTCCGATGAATAAAAGTACAATAAGAGACGCGATCGGAATCGCGCTAAACAATGGTGTGGGTTTTTGTTGCATAATTATTCTTTAAATTTTTTGCAAAAGTATAAATATTATGAGTAACTAAATATAAATTCGTGTTTTTTTACGCTAATTGAAAATTATTTTTGTGTAAAAAAATTTCCGAAGTTGAAGATTGGATATTATCTTTGCACAAAAATTAAGTAAAAAATGACAAAAGAAGAGTTGAGGATAATATACATGGGTACTCCTGATTTTGCAGTTGGCCCGCTTAAAACTTTGATTGATAATAAGTTTAATATTGTTGCAGTAATTACCGGACCTGATCGTCCACAAGGTCGCGGTCGCAAGGTAATTCCGTCTCCGGTGAAACAGTTTGCAGTGGAACACAACATTCCGGTTCTTCAGCCCGAAAAACTTAAAAATCCTGAGTTTGTCGAAGAATTAAAATCTTACAATGCTGATTTACAAATCGTTGTTGCATTTAGAATGCTTCCGGAAATTGTTTGGGACATGCCTAAATACGGAACATTCAACCTTCATGCTGCGCTTTTGCCGCAATACAGAGGTGCCGCTCCGATAAATTGGGCGGTTATCAACGGCGAAACAAAAACCGGTGTTACAACATTTTTCCTTGACAAAGATATCGATACCGGTAAAGTAATTCTTCAAAAGGAAGTTGATATCCTTGATTCTGACAATTGCGGAACAATTCACGACAAATTGATGGAGGTAGGTCAAGAACTTGTAAAAGAGACAGTTGAAAAACTTTTGGCTGATGATTTGCAACCTATTCCGCAAGAAAAATTGATTACCGATGGCATGGTTTTGAAAAATGCTCCGAAGATTTTCAAAGAAGATTGCAGACTTGATTTTACAAAAGATGCAGTTTCGTTGAGAAATCTTGTACGCGGTCTTAGTCCTTATCCTACAGCTTTTACAACAATTAAAGTGAAAGATAAAGAGTTGAGCCTCAAGATTTTTGAGTGTGAAACCGAAATTTGTGATGTAACAGACACACCGGGAACATTGAAAACGGACAACAAAACATTTTTAAAAATTTCATGTAAAAATGGATATTTAAAACTTACTGATATTCAGATAGAAGGTAAGAAACGAATGAAAATTTCTGACTTTTTGAACGGATTTAAATTTTGAAATTTAAAAAATAGTATTTACCTTTGCTACGTCTTAAAAAATCGAGACAAAGGTTTTTTGGCCCTATCTTCTAACGGTTAGGAAATCAGATTCTCAATCTGGGAATTGGGGTTCGATTCCCCATGGGGCTACTTTAGTGGTTAGTAATTTGTATTGTGTTGGCCCTATCTTCTAACGGTTAGGAAATCAGATTCTCAATCTGGGAATTGGGGTTCGATTCCCCATGGGGCTACAAAAAAACGCATCAAGAAGTAATTTTTGATGCGTTTTTTGTTTTTATTGCGGTTGGTTTTAAAACTTGTCACGATTGTCAATCCAGTAATCAATCAGCATTCTTGCCATTGAAATTTTTGTAGGAATTACCGGCAATTCTCCGCGTTTAAACCATTTACAATCAGAGAGTTCTTCTTCTTGAATTTTGATTTCGCCGCTTTCGTATTCTGCAAAAAATCCAATCATTTCCTGATTCGGATAAGGCCATGGTTGAGATGCAAAGTATTTGATATTCTTGATATTAAGATTGGTTTCTTCTTTTACTTCGCGTTTGATACATTCTTCAAGGCTTTCTCCGGTTTCCAAAAATCCGGCTGTAAGACCGTAAAATGTTCCTCTAAAACCGTAACCTTTTGACAATAGAATTTCGTCTTTACCTTTGTAAATCAGCACAATAACGGCAGGATTGATTCGTGGCCAAATTTCTTTTCCACAGTTGTTGCATTTTTTACTGATAGGCGAGGAGTACTCCATTTTTCCGCCGCAAATGCTGCAAAATCTGATTGTTGCATCAAAATTTACCAATTCTGAAAATTTTCCGGCTTTGTAGTGAATTTCTTTGTTGAGGATGTCGTAAGATTTTCTTAATCCGATAAATTCAAAACCTTGCGGCGCATTTTCTTCGGAAAGAAATCCGGAACAATTATCATCTAATTCAAAAATATTGTTGCCTTTCTGGCATTCTAAAGGTGGATTTTCAGAAACCGGAATTTCGTTGTTTTTCAACAAAATTTCGTTTTTTGAATTGAATATAAACCAATTTTTTACCATTTTTTATAATTTTTGTCGATAACAAAAGTATAATTTTTTTGTGTTTGTTGTAAGAAAAAACGGAATAAAATTTTTGTCGGAACAGTTCTTTGTGTCCGCTCTGAAAATATTTATATGTTTTTTAATCGTAATAATTTAACCTGTAAAAGTAAAATCATAAACATCTTTGATTATCAATTAATTCCGTGTTACAATAATCAGACAAAAAAACTTTGAAAAAAAGTTTGAAAAAATGTTTCAGTTATAAAAAAAATATTTAAATTTGGCATTAATAATTATTGATAATTAATTGCTATAAAATGAAAAATTTAACATTGGACATTACCAAAGCATTTAATTTTGTTTCAAAAGACGAATATAATGCTTTGCAAACCAAGGCGTTGGAATCTAACGCTGCTCTTTATGACAAGAACCTCCCCGGAAACGATTTCCTCGGTTGGGTTGATGTTAAAAATATCATCAGCGAAGAAGAACTTTCTGAAATCGAAAAGAAAGCCGCTCAACTTAGAGAAAAAATAGAAGTGCTTGTTGTTATCGGTATTGGCGGTAGCTATCTCGGTGCAAAGGCTGTTATTGAGGCTCTTAGCAATTCTTTCGCTCAGATGAATGTAAAAAAAGGCAATCCGATTGTACTTTTTGCCGGTCAAAATATCGGTGAAGACTACATCAGCGAACTTATGGACGCTATTGCTGACAAGAGTTATGCTCTTTGCGTAATTTCTAAATCAGGTACTACAACCGAACCCGCAATCGCATTCCGTCTTCTCAAAGCCAAAATCGAAGAAAAATACGGCAAAAAAGAGGCTGCTGACAGAATTGTTGCCATTACCGACAAATCTCGCGGCGCACTCAGAACTCTCGCTAATTCAGAAGGTTACAAGACTTTTGTAATCGGTGATTCTGTTGGCGGTAGATTCTCAGTGCTTACTCCGGTAGGATTGTTCCCGATTGCCGTTGCAGGTTTTGACATTCGTCAGTTGCTTCAAGGTGCTTATTCTGTTGAAGAAATGACTCAGAAAGGCAAATCTTTCGAGGAAAACATTTCAGCACATTATGCAGTTGTAAGAAACCTTCTTTACAAAAAATATTCAACAGAAATTCTCGTTAATTTCCACCCGAAACTCCACTATTTTTCTGAATGGTGGAAACAGCTTTACGGCGAATCTGAAGGTAAGGACGGCAAGGGTATTTTCCCTGCTTCTGTAGATTTTACTTCTGACCTTCACTCTATGGGTCAATACATCCAAGAAGGTGTACGTTTGATGTATGAAACAGTAATTTCTATTGCAGAACCTGACAAGAAAGTTGAAATCCCGTCAGATGCTCAGAACCTCGACCAACTCAATTTCTTGGCTGGCAAGAGAGTTGATTTCGTTAACAAACAGGCTGAACTCGGTACTCAACTTGCTCACCTTGACGGCGGTGTTCCTCAGATCAGAATCGAAATTCCTAAACTCAACGAATACTACCTTGGTCAGATGATTTACTTCTTTGAAAAGGCGTGCGGTATTAGCGGTTATATCTTGGGTGTTAATCCGTTCAACCAACCGGGTGTTGAGGCTTACAAGAAAAACATGTTTGCACTTCTTGACAAACCGGGTTACGAAGATGCTTCTAAAGCAATTCGTGAAAGATTGGCAAAATAATTTTTTTCTAACTAATAATAAAGTCCTCCGTGCCAATAGTACGGGGGATTTTTTTTTAAAACATCACAAATATTATGACTGAAAATTTGGCATCGGTGTCTCAACAAGATTTGGATAACGCCATAAAAGATAAGTTTGAGGTAAAGTATAGCCCCGACGGAACCCGCCTTTTGAAAGGAAATCCCCTTTTATTTGACGGTTCAGTAGATGCTTTTGTGGTATGTATAGATTATTTTGACAATGAAGATTCTCAGATAAAAAAATATTCTGTTAAAGAATCAACTCAAGTAATTTGTGATGAAGCATTTAAATTAAGTACTTCTTTGGAAAGTATTTATTTGCCTGATTCTGTTAAAGTTATTGGGGCAAGAGCATTTGATAGTTGCTATAGATTAGAAAAGATTAATCTTCCGGATTCTATTGTTGCAATAAAAGAATATGCGTTTTATGCTTGCGAAAGTATTAAGGAAGTTACTATTCCGAAAAATCTTGTTAAATTAGAAAAATCTGTTTTTTGTAGTTGTAAAACATTAAGAAAAGTCAAATTCAATGATACTTTGCAGCAAATAGGAGAGTTTGTTTTTAATTCTTGTGGACTTGAAAAAATCATTTTACCCAAATCCGTGAAAGAAATCGGTAAGTATGCTTTTGCTTTTTGTAAAAAGTTGAAATATATAAAATTACCGGAAACACTTGAAGTAATAGGTGCAGGTGCTTTTGCTTGTTGTGAATCATTGAAAAAAATTGTAATCCCCAAAAATTGTCGTTTTATCGGTGATGGTGCGTTTAACGGGTGTGAGGATATTGAGTTAAAAAATAATTCACCATATTTCTCGTATGAAAACGGTATGTTGATTCACAAAGAATCAAAAACATTGATTTTGGGTAATAATTTGATTCCTGACAATATTTCAATTATTGGTGATTTTGCGTTTTCTGGGTTTGGTTTTCATCGTATAACGATTCCTGATTCGGTAAAAGAAATACATCGAAGAGCATTTCTTGGTTGCAATTCACTTGAAGAAATTATAATTCCAAATACTGTTCAATACATCGGAGAAGGACTTTTTTATGAATGTTCTTCTCTTAAAAGTGTTGTACTGTCATGTCGTGTAAATAAAATTGAAAGTTATTTATTTGAGAAATGTGAGTCTTTGACAAATATTGTTTTTCCTAATTCCGTTCAAAAAATCGGATCCCGTGCTTTTTATGGTTGCAATTCACTTGTGAAATTAGAAATTCCAAATTCAGTTCAAGAAATAGAAAATTGTGCTTTTCAAGAGTGTCAATCGCTTACAGAAATAAAAATTCCAAATTCTGTAAAACATATTGGATATTGTGCTTTTGGAAAATGTAGTTCTTTAGAAAAAATTGTTTTGCCTAACAAACTAGAAAAAATCAGCAATAAATTATTTTATAAATGTAAATCATTGAAAGAAATAAACATCCCAGATTCCGTTACAGAAATAAGAACTGAGGCTTTTGCGTTTTGTAAGTCACTCAAAGAGATTGTTATTCCGGAATCTGTTACGATGATAGGCTCTGAAGCATTTATGTATTGTGAAAAATTGGAGACTATTGTACTGCCAAAATCAATAACAGAAATCTATTCAAAGACATTTTGGGGATGTTATTCGTTGAAAAAAATTGTATTGCCGCATACAATTCAAAGTATTGATTTTTATGCTTTTAAGTTTTGTCGGGCTCTCAAAGAAATTTTAGTTCCGCGAAAACATCTGGAGCGGATTCAAAAATTATTGCCGGAAATATTGCGAAATAGATGCAAAATATATTAAAACATCCTCTGTACAAAATTTTGTTCAGAGGATGTTTCTTGAAAAATTGTTTTTATATTAATCTTTATTTTGATGCGATTACTTCGATTTCCAATCTTGCGCCCTTAGGTAAATCTTTTACCGCAAACGCCGATCTTGCCGGTGGATTTGTAGGAAAAAACTCAGAATATACTTTGTTCATTTCTTGAAAATCATTGATATCAGCAAGTAAACATGTTGTTTTTACAATGTTTTCATAAGAATATCCGGCAGTTTTTAGGATTTCACCGATATTGCTCATTACAAGTTTTGTCTGTTCTGAAATCGTGCCGGTTGAAAGTTCGCCGGTTTTGGGGTCAATCGGAATCTGTCCCGAAACAAATAACATCCCATTGGTTTCCACAGCTTGTGAATAAGGACCAATTGCTTTGGGTGCATTGTCAGAATGAATAATTGTTTTCATTGTCGAAATAAGGTTAAGTAAAAAAAATAAAAAAAGCAGATCTATAAGCCGGATTTTGTTCCGAACACCTTGCGGCATCCGGTGCCTGTCATTTATCTAGAACTGCCATTGCTGACAGCCTCAAACGACCTACCCCCCGGCATGAACGAGCAATCCATTAATTTGCCGGTATATTTGGTCTTTCAACCCGTCGATACACACTCCCGACATCACTGCCGGCAGTAGTGAGCTCTTACCTCACTTTCTCACCCTTACCCTTGCGGGCGGTTGTTTTCTTCTGCATTTACCACAACATCACTGCTGTCTTCCAGTTAAGAAGGACGGCGCTCTTTGTTGCCCGGACTTTCCTCTTTTATATTGCTATAACAGCGACAGACCGATCTGCTTTTCAATGTGCAAAGTTAATAAAATTCTTTCTTGAAAAAAATTTTTTTTTTGACATCTTTTATTCTAAACATGGCAATTTGAAATATACACAAAAAAAGCGGAACATCTTTTTATTGTCCCGCTTTTGAATTTATTCGTTAATATTTCCGTTTATTTTTTCGTAAATTCGTCGAGTGTGATTACTTGGTCGCAGTTGTAAAGGTTGTAACGGTCTGACCATTCGTTGGCAGTTTCCAAAAATTCCGACCAGCACATAAACCAAGCCCATTTTGATTGTTTTTTCAGAAGGTCTTCTGTCGGAAGTTTGCCGCATTCGCCTATTGCTACAGGTTTGCCTTTGCCCAATGCCAACAGCAGGTCATAATCTTTACCTTTGTAACCGCTTGAATAAAAATCTGTTGCAAGAATATCTACATATTCGTCGCCGGGATAAAAACCTTCGTAAGCTTTTACATTAGGACTTCCCAATTCGTTGGCGTTGAACACCCAAAGCAAGTTGTTGATATGATGATATTCTGTAATACGTTTCCAAAGCATTTGATAAAGTTTGCGGTAATTTTCTTCCTTGTAACCCCACCAAAACCAATTGCCGTTCATCTCATGATACGGGCGGAAAATTACCGGAATTTTCTCGTCCTGCAATTGTCTGAGGTAAAATGCAATTACATCAACTTGAGATTTCCATCTGTTGTTAATCTCAGTTCCTTCGGTGAAAAGATCTTTCCATTCCTTGTCAGTAAGTTTGCTTTGAATGCCGTGTTCACCTTTCCAAATCGTAAAATTACCTTCGTGATTAGGCGGTACGGCGTGCCACATCAAAGTAATGATTGCACCTTTGGAATGCCATTTAATTGCATTGTCGATTACTCGCTGTCTGAAATTTATTCCGTCCAAACTTCCGGGCTGACTGTATCCGAAATCTTGTCCCATTACAACCGGATATTTATTCGTGAGATTGTTTACTCTTTCGGTAAGGATGTCACTGTAAAGCGGATAGTTGTGTTGACCTGAAAGTGTTTTGCCATTAAGATTATAAATCTGTTTGAGGAGAGCCTTGGCTTCGTCCGAGGCATTGGGATTTACCGGATTTTGCGCAAATCCCATCATCGACAATACAGCCATTGCCAATGTGATTAATTGTTTTTTCATAGAACTTAGTGTAATTAGTTAGTAAAAAGTAGAGCGGAAAACGGGACTCGAACCCGCGACCTGAGGCTTGGGAAGCCCCCACTCTGCCAATTGAGCTATTTCCGCATTGAAAATTCTGTACAAAAATAGAAATTATATTTTATTTCAGAAATATTTTTTTGTTTTTTTATTGAGATTTTTTCTCTAATTCAATAAACTTTTTCTTGATTTTTTCGGTAATTTCATAATTTTTCATACCGTTCCAAACCGGAGCAACCAGCATATTTCGCGGCGATTCGCTTACAAATCTTTCAAAAATCATATCTCGCCTTGTCCTGAGTGCGTATCTGGCTGCAAATTCTGCATATTCCTCCACGTCAGGAAGGTGAAACATATCAGGTTGATTGTAAAACTGTTGCTCTATTTTGGTTCCTTTTATGATTTGCAACTGGTGAAGTTTCAAGATATTTACCGGAAGTTGCGACATCATATCGGCGGTCTTGAACATCATTTCAGTAGTTTCGTTCGGCAGATACATTATAAGGTGTGCGCAAGTTTCGAGACCGGCATTGTGAGCGCGTTTTATCGTGTCTTCGGCTTGAGCAAAAGTATGACCACGATTGAGCATTTTCAGGGTTTCATCGTAACAAGATTCAACACCGATTTCCAACACCGTATAATATTTTTTCGCAAATTCGCTGAGCAAATCAAGAGTAGCATCGTTCACGCAATCGGGTCTTGTAGCAACAGTTAACCCCACAACATCGTCCCTTGTAAGTGCGCTTTGGTAAATGCCGCGCAACGTGTCAATATCCGCATACGTATTTGTGTATGACTGAAAATAAGCGATATATTTCTGAGCCTTGTATTTCTTCGCAAAAAAATCTATGCCTTCGTCCATCTGTTGACTTATCGGTTTTTCAGCTTGACCGTAAAACGGGCTGAATGTTTTGTTGTTACAATAAGTACAACCTCCGAACCCAATTTTGCCGTCTCTGTTAGGGCATCCGAACCCCGGATTCAGAGCGATTTTCTGAACTCTTACTCCGAATTTTTCTTTGATATATGATGCGTAATCGCGGTACATTTTTAATAGATTATATAATTTCTTTATTCCAAAGTTTTATTTTCCGGTTTGTCTTGCTCCGAAAAGGAAAATACTGCTTTCTTGTGCATCGTTTAAAGTTAAATATCTGTCAATCATGGTTCTAACTTAAAAAAATCAGTAAAATCGGGAGTTGTACTCCGTTTTTTTCTTGTAAAATCAGGAGTTGTACTCCGTTTTTTTTCAGTAAAATCAGGAGTTGATGCAAAAGTAAAACAATTAAATTCAACTGCAAATTTTTTGTTCGGTTAATTACAAAAATAAAACGGACGGTTTTTTGCCGTCCGTTTATTTCGTTTAACAATTCTTCATTTATAATTTCTTCAGAATATTTTTTACACATGCCGGACCGTTGTATATAAAACTTGTGAAAAGTTCCACTAAACAAGCGCCTGCCTCAAGTTTTTCCTTTACATCGTCTGCATCAAAAATACCGCCGACACCTACGATTGGAATTTCGCCGTTGGTCTTCTGATGGAGATAGCGAATAACTTCGGTGCTGCGTTTATTCACAGGTTTGCCGCTCATTCCGCCATTTCCAAACGCCTTGATTTCCTCTTCTGAATAATCGATGCCTTCACGAGAAATTGTAGTATTAGTAGCGATAATTCCGTCAATGCCGGTTTCTTTTACGATTTCTACGATATCATCAAGTTGTTCGTTGGTGAGATCCGGAGCAATTTTCAGAAGTATCGGTTTTGACTTTTCGAACTTCTTGTCTTCATCTTTCAGTGCCGTAAGAAGCTTTTTCAACGGCTCTTTGTTTTGAAGTTCGCGGAGGTTAGGAGTGTTAGGCGAACTGATATTTATGGCGATATAATCAACATAATCATGAAGGGCGCGGAGGTCTTTCAAATAGTCGCTTACCGCATTTTCATTGGGTGTAACTTTGTTTTTTCCGATATTGCCGCCTACGATAACTTTTGTATACTTTTGTTTAATGTTTTTCACCAAAGCTTCAACACCATTGTTGTTGAAACCCATTCTGTTGATTAAACCTTGATTTCTTTTGAGTCTGAAGACTCTCGGTTTAGGATTTCCGGGTTGAGCAACAGGAGTTACAGTGCCCACTTCTACAAAACCAAAACCCATCATTCCTAGCATGTCGATAGCTTCACCGTCTTTATCGAGCCCGGCAGCTAATCCTATGGGATTTGGAAATTTAATTCCGAAAACCTCTTTTTCATACTTAGAATCAGTTTTTTGATATAATAATTTAATTAACGGATTAAAAATCCTAATCTTCTGAAAGAATCTCAGAAGTTTTATTGTAAAGCCATGAATTTTCTCAGGATTACAAAGAAATAGAATTGGTCGAATGATATGTTTGTACATGTTTTTTGAAAATTTTATGCAAAGATAGTAAAAAAATAAGCAGAAAATTTTAGCAAAATCAAAAATATTACTTAAATTAATATACTGACAATTTGTCATATTTTAATATCAGTAAATTAAGTAGTTAGAGCGGTCTGCATTAAAAAGAGTAGTAAAATTAGAAGAAAATTGATTTTTTGACACGAAAAACTTTAGATAAAATTATGATTTTACAGAATAATCAACAACTCAAAATCTGTTACTCTATTTGAATAGTTGTTAAGATAAAATTATCTATCAAAAGCAAATTGAGTTATTGTTATTAAAAACACTTTGTAAAATATTGAAAATCAGTAGGTTATATACAGTGTTGAATATGATTGTTTTATGAGTCGAAAAAATGGAGACAGTTATAAATACTGCTATTGTATATCGTGTAAGTAATTGAAAATCAGTAATTTAAAAGAAGAGTTTACAACGGTTGACAAGAACTATTTTAATAATACATTAAAATTATCATTGAAACACTAAAAATATGCAAGCATAAATTACATCGTAATCAAGCTGCATATTTTAGGTGTCGCAATTTTGTAATTATGAATTTTTCGAATATTTCAGTTCTGTAAAAATACAGACATTTGTAAAATTCAGAAAAGCCGTTTGTTCTGTTCAAAGTATACAATCTGTAAACGTGTTTAATTATTTAGCGTTTGGAGAAAACCAATCGAATGTTTTATCAGAGTAAAAAACGATTACAGTTTTCGGATTGCTGTTCATGATGTCAATTGGTTGTTTGCCTTGTTGACTTCCCGGCATTCCCTGATTGTTTACATATTGTTGTTGAGCTTGTGCAAATGGCTGATTATTAATGAATTGTGGTTGATTAAACTGTTGACCGTTTGCAAAACCTTGTGATACATAGTTGGGTTGAGCTTGCGGTTGTTGATATTGCGGTTCGCTCATAGGTTGCTGATAAACTTGTTTTGATTCAACATGTTGATTATCAGCAGGTATCGATTGTTGCTGAGCGGCAGCTTGCGGTTGGGATTGTACAGTTTGATTAGAATTAATATCGTTATTGATATTGTAATTCGTTTCTGTAAATTCCTGATTCTGCTGAACAGGCTCGGTGATGGGAGAGACGGGTTGCATTTCAACAGCTTGATTCTCAGAAACTTTTGCAGTCTCTTGAGTTCTCATGATGCTCCCTTTTCCGGACAATAGCCAGTCCGTGTTTATTTCTGGAAATTTGCTTAGGATCTTTTGTACAAAATCCAAGCTCGGTTTGTTACGACCGGAGATGATGTGTGAAACGCTTGATCGCTGTACACCGATTATATCAGCGAATTTGGATGCTGTCAGCTTTTCCAAATCGATTATTTTTTGTATGCGTTCTTTCATAATTTACTTTTTTGATTTTTTGAGTATACAAATATAAATAACTTTTGTGAAACCACCAAATTAATATTGTAAAATTTTGAAAATTTTTTCTTGAAATTTACAAGTTTACAATTGTAAATTTGTAAACAGTCCGAGGTTTTGTTGTTAATTGTAAATTTTTGTAAATTCACATGTATAAATATTGCCAAAGTAACAAATTTACAGAAAATCGACTGCCATTTACAAATACTTTGCCATTTTACAAGCTCCGTTAAATCTGTTAACTGCCTGATACATTTGGAAATCGCTGTTTTTGTTTGTTATTAACTTCTTAATAATCAAATACTTATCTTAATTTACATTTTTTTTGCTGACAATATCGCGTTTAGGTTACATCCTGACACTGCTATCTTTTACGGGAGCTGTAAATACAAGATTTTAGGGTACTTAGTCATCATGTACAAATTATGTCAATTAAACTATGCGAAGAGGCCCGAAAAATGCGTTTTTCTAAAATTTTACGTTTAAATTCAGTTTTATAAAATATTGGTATTCAAAATGTTATAACATTTATATACTAAACAAACTTTCCTTTATTAACGTTAACTTAATAAATAAGGCTTTTTATTTGTATCTTTGCTTTATATAGTCACTATTATCTACTGATAATGAGATATTTATAAGCTTTTATATTTTGTTGTGACTATTATTATTGATTGATTATTGTAATGTATAATTGAGGTGCCGGATATTATATATTTTTATCTCATTGTCAGTAATGCCAGATTTTCAGTCCATAAAAATCCATGCTTTTATGCAAATTTTTACTTGTTTACAAATGTACACATGTAATTTTTTTATGTTTATAAAGTTACATTTGTAAACTAATGGGATTTTTCCATTGAGTCGAATTTTAATTTTGTAAAAGTTTATGATTGTAACATGTAAACTCTGAAAATGTTTAGATTATTAAACTTAAAATTTTTCTTTATGCTTTACATCAAAAATTAGATGTTCGTGGATGTGAACAGCATGTTTTTTACAAATCTGATAATTTTGTGTTGTTTTATCTCCAAAAAATTCGATGTTAAAATTTTTTCGTTTCATTATTCTGTCTTGTTTATTTTACTTTTTCTACAAAAGTTATTCGGTTTTGTGTTTGTTGTATCGATGAGTTGTTCGGTTTTGTTGCTTCTGTTAAACACATTTTTTGTTAAAAATTGCTCTTAAAAATTTTTTTCTTCTCGCTTATTTATTTACCCTAATTCTAAACATGAAATTTTTATATTTAATTTAAAATCTTACTTTTACTTTTTATCTTTCAATTGTTTAGCTGAGATTTTCTTCTTTTTATTTTTCTTGATTTTAATTTCGGAGTTCTTATGATTGTTAGTTTTTTATCTACGAATGATTTTTGCAATTTCTTAAAAAACTTTACATCTTTTCTAATTTTAATTTCTTCCTACTGTCCGCGTCTGAAGCTTGTGGTAAACACCGGAGTTTGTGTTTTGTAAAAATCTGTTTTTGTGAAGTTGTAAAAATCGGATCGATGTTGAGATTTTTGTGACGAGTGTTTTGTAAAATCTGTTTCCGAATTTTTCTGAATCTATTTTTAGGAGCAGTTCCGAAGTCTCCAGCTGGTAATTATCCGTTGTCAATATCGTGAAGCAAAAAAATTATACGGGTTACACTTATTTATTTATTTCATCATAAAAATTTTACTTTGGATTTTTATCCGTGACTTTTCATATTTTTTTTCTGTAAAATATATTTAGTGTTTGTTAGCTTGTATTGAACTTTGTTTTGCGTATTCTATGGCGTTTGCTTATTGTTCTGTTTTAGTTGCTATTTTATAAGTATCTGTAAATCAATAAAATACGATTAACTTATAGTAGCTTTATATTTTAATTTCCAATTATTTGTAAGGTATATTTTTGTTTATTAAAATCTCATTGAGTTATTGTAAAATCTGTACAATTTTGATTTTTGATGGTATTTTTATTTTTTGTTCGATTTTGTAGATTTTGTTATTCTGTCAGTTTGTCAGAATCTTTTAATTTTTGCTTTATGTTTGCTAAAAATTTTAGTAAGTTGCTATAAAATTTAGTTGTGAATAGTATTTTACATTTGTTTAATGTTTTCTGTAAAACTTTAAACCTCGTAAAATCTAACATAAAATATATTTCGGGTAAATGATAGTTTGAATGGATTTTTATTTCTGACTTATTTCTATAAAATAAAGTGTATTGCGGGTTGATTTTCTCAATAAATCTTTCTAATTTTGTCACCAAACAAATTTTAATCCAAAAATGAAATATCAGGCAAATTCAATTAAGAAAAAGAATACTAAATCTGAGTCAAAATCTGTTAAAAACTCAAAAAAACAATCTGTTACAACCCTTGATTCTTTTGAAAATTATTTTCAAAAAAGATCAAAATTTTTTCATTATGGCATTACAGCGTTGGCGTTTTTGATGTCAATTATTTTGTTTAACCCTGATGTTTCGGTCGGTGGCGATGATAGTACTTATATTGAGCAGTCGTACAAGTTTGCGGAAGGATTGGCGTTTCCGGATTGGCACGGACCTTTTTATCCGATTTTCCTTTCGTTTTTCTATCATCTTTCGGGATTAAATATCATATTGTACAAAATGCTTTCTGTGTTGATGTTCACGGGTTCGGTATTTTTTACATACAAAATTTTTGCGAAATGCGCCAATTATTTTACGGCTACTTGCGTAAGTTTCTTGTCGGCTATCAGTTTGATGCTTCTTAATTATGCGTCGTCTACTTATACGGAGCCGATGTTTATGTTTTTGCAGGCTTTGTTGTTGTATTGGGTGATTCGTATCGATTTTAATAACGAGGATTTGCTTTGGGCTGAGGATCGCAAGAAATATTGGAAAAACGTGTTGTTGAATTATTCGGTAATTGCGTTTTTGGCTTATGTGTTGTATCAGACCCGTACACTTGCGATTATCGCGATTCCGTCGGTTTTGTTGCTTTTGCTTGTTTACAAAAGATTCAAGACTGCGGGTGTTTTTATCGGTTTTACAGTCGTTTTACATATAATCAACTCTATCTACAGAAATTTGGTTTGGCATACTTCGTCGGTAAGTTTTATGGCGCAGCTCGACGCCAATTTCTTGGTAAATCCTTACAAGGAAAATTTGGGTTATGAAACTCTCGGAGGTTTTGTTACAAGATTTTGGGACAATTGCGCTCTCTATTTGTCGAAACATCTTATGAAACTTTTCGGATTGAAAGATTATGACGGTAAAACTTACAGTTATTTTGTGGCGGGAATTATTATTGTTTTGTTTTTACTCGCTGTAATTTGGTGTTGGAAACGTAATAAAAAAGTTCTCATAATCGGACTTTATGTTTTGTTTATGGTTGGTACTACTTTTATTATGTTACAAAAAATTTGGGATCAAGAACGTCTTATTATGATATATTTTCCGTTGATTCTTGGCGTTGCGATTTATGCGATGTCAACATATTTTGATGGAAAAAGTTCGTTTGTTCCGGTGCTTGTGGCTGGGGTATTAACTTTTACAATCGGTTCGCAAACCCTGAAAAGCGGAAGATGGAATATCAGCGATAATTTTGATACCGGAAGTTATTCTTCATATACCGACGATTGGCGCAACTATATGTCGGCAAGTAAATGGGCGGCAGAAAATCTTCCTGAAGGTTCGGTGATAGCTTGCAGAAAATCTCAGATGTCGTGGATGGCTGCGGAAGCTACCAAGAGAGTAAAATTTCACGGTATTTACAAATTGTATTCCAACGATCCCGACTCAATGCGCAGTTATATGTTGGATACAATTCATGCTACTCATGTTATTATGGGAAACTTGAGATTGAATCCGTATGTGCTTGACGGTAGAACGATTACTACAATCAGATATTCGTTGAGAAGTATTACTGCAAAGTATCCGTATTCGTTGCGACTTGTAAAACAGTTTGGTACTCGTGAGCCGGCTTATCTTTTTGAGTTTGTGGATTACAGCAAGGTAGAAATCGAGAAACTTCAATGTGCAGTAATTGTGGAGCCGAAAAATTATAACGCGTGGGAACAAATGGCGGTTTGTGATATTTCCAACAAAAATTATGACCGTGTATTGACTACAATGGACGAGGCTTTGAAATTTATTCCGAACAATAGCAAGTTGATGTCTTACGAAGGTATTGCTTGTAATATGAAAGGCGATTATGTAACAGCTCTTGCTAAATTTGATCTTGCATTGAAATACGATCCTAAAGATGCTTCCGTTATGGTAAACAAGGCAGCTAATTTGTATGATATGAAACGTTATGATGAAGCGTATTCAGTACTTCAGCAGGCCAAAAATTTGGGAGTATCGGCAACCGAAATTGCCGCTTTGGAAAATGCAATCTTGAGAAAAAAGTAAACAATATAAATAAAGTAATGAGATGAAAAAAGTGATTTTGTTATCCATCTTGTTTCAACTGTTTGGTGTAAAAGCCGGAGCGCAACAACAGATGGTAATCAAGACATCGAATTACACAGACAACGACACTGTAAATTATTATTTGCCTGACGGGTTTTCGATAAAAGAAAAGTATCCCGCAGTAATATTGTTGCATGGTTATGGCGGCAATTATAAACAGTGGGGCAATATCTGTGACTTGCAGAGTTTCGCCAACGAATTCGGGATGATACTTATTTGTCCTGACGGTTACAAAGAATCGTGGTATATCGACAGTCCGATAAAGAAGAATCTCAAATATGCAACATTCTTCAAAGACGATTTGTTGCCAAACATCAAAAAACGTTTACCGGTAGACACAACATCGATGTTTATTACGGGACTTAGTATGGGCGGACACGGAGCACTTTACTTGTTTTTGCAAAACCATACCGAATTTCGCGCCGTCGGCAGCATTAGCGGAGTTTTGGATTTGAGATATTCGTCGGTGGCAAATACAAGTTTGGCAAAATTAATCGGCGCAAAAACCAAACAGAATTCCAATTGGGAAAAATACTCAGTGATACATCATCTTGATATCTTGAAAGATTCCGGTAAGCCGATAATTGTAAATTGCGGTGCGCAGGATTTTCTGATAGAAATCAACCGTAAGTTTGCAAAACAATGCAGTCAAAGCGGTATCGAAATTGTGTATACAGAATCGCCGGGCAAGCATGAACGCGAATATTGGAAACGTGTTTTGCCTGAACAACTGAGATTTTTCAGACGTTTTATAAACAAAAACATCAATTAACAATAGATTATGAAAATTACATCGGCTCAATTTGTAATGAGCAATACAAATCCAAAAAAATGTCCGGAACCAAACATGCCGGAATATGCATTTATTGGTAGAAGTAATGTCGGCAAATCCTCTCTGATTAATATGCTTACAAATCAAAAAGGACTTGCAAAAACATCTTCAACACCGGGAAAAACACAATTGATAAACCATTTTATTGTAAACAACGAATGGTATATCGTGGATCTTCCGGGTTACGGATATGCAAAACCGAATCTTAATGTAACTGCCAAATGGAAACAATTTACACAAGATTATTTCCGTTTCAGAGAAAATCTCATGTGTACATTTGTACTTATTGACATCCGTTTGGAGCCTCAGAAACGCGACACCGAGTTTATGGAATTTATGGCGGTAAATCAATTGCCGTTTGTAATGGTATTTACCAAAGCCGACAAATTAGGACCGGTAGCCGGAAGAAAAAGCGTAGAAAAATATCTTAAAAAAATGCGTGAAACTTGGGTTGAATTGCCTCAGTACTTTGTAACATCGGCAGAGAAAAAATCTGGTGCCGACGAAATTTTGGATTTCATAGAAGAAACCAACAAATTGTTTGTACACTAATTTTTAAAATGTAAAAAAATATTTTCGGCAAACAATTTGCAGCTAAAAAAATGATACAATAAATTTGGTAGAGAATAATATTTCTATTAGATTTGCTTAACCTTTAATGTAACTTAAATGAAGCTCAGATTACTTAATATATTTCTTGTTGTAACATCCTTAATCATTATTGGGGGTAATGCAACGGCACAGCATTTTACACAAGAAGTAGACAGCTTAATCAATTTGTCATATACAGCTCCGGATACAGTGCGTGCCCGTCTCAACAATGAGATTGCATGGAAACTTAGAAATTACAAGCCGGAACTTGCTATTCAATACAGTATGCGCGGTATTGATTATGCCATGAAATTTGACAATCACATGGAGCTTGTAAAAGGTTACAGTTTTACAGGTGTGTGTCACAGAAACCTCGGTAATTATTCCGACGCGTTGGAATATTACCAATTGGGATTGGACGCTGCAAACCAATTCGGTATCAAAGAGCAGGAAGCATACGCTTACATCAATTTAGGTAACATCTTTTTGTATCAGGAAAAATACACAGAAGCCGAATCCAAACTTATCAATGCATTAGCAATTGCAAAAGAAATTCAAGATTCATCGATTCTGTCATACGTTTACCTCAATATCGGTAGAGCATATCTTGGTCAGAAAAATTTCAAAAATGCGGAAGAACATCTTAACCAAGCATTAAAAATCCGTCAGGAAAGCCATGCGCCGGTTTTGCAATGTGTTGTTGCTACAAAATATATCGGCGACGTTTATACAGATAAAGGCGATTACGAAACAGCAAAAAATATATATTACACATGTTTGAACAACGAGGCTGTTAATACCGATTGCGACCTTGTGGCTGATATGACTAACAAACTTTCGTACATCTATTACAATTCCAAGATGTATGATTCAGCATTGTATTTCGGCAAAGAATCATTGGATTTTGCAAAAATGGTTGGTACAAAATATCGAATCAAAAACGCTTACAACGCAATTGCTGATGTATATTACGCCGAAAAAAATTACAAAGAAGCCGCTACAAATTATTACAATCAAATAATAATCAACGACAGTATTTTCAACGAACAGCTTACACAAAAACTGTTCAACATCCAGTTTTCGGCAGAGCAGTACAAGAAACAAGCCGAAATCGACAAGATGAAAATCGAGGCAAAAAATACATTTCTTGTAATCGGTATTTTGGTTATCATTTTGTTGGCGGGTCTTATACAAGCGATAATTCTAATCAGAAACAATCGAAAAGTTAACCGTCTTAACTTGCAGATTCAAGCAAAGAACGACGAATTATCACGCCGTTCGGAAGAACTTGCCAACAAGCAGGAAGAACTTGTACAACAAAATCAGTACATCGAAGACCAGCGACTCAGCCTCTTGGAACAGCAACGACAAATCAACGACAGTATCTCATACGCACAAAGAATTCAAACCGCTATACTTCCGGATATCAACAATTTCGGTACATTTTTCAGTGACAGATTTGTATTTTACAAACCTCGTGACGTAGTAAGCGGTGATTTTTATTGGCATTTTGATGACGATACCCACGAGATAATTGCCATTGCCGATTGTACAGGTCACGGCGTACCCGGAGCTTGTATGAGTATGCTTGGTACATCGTCATTGCATGAAATTATCAACGACAAAGATCGTGATACTTCCGTAATCCTCAACAGATTGCGTACAATGATCAAGAATTTGCTTCACCAAACCAACGAGGAATGTACTCCGAAAGACGGTATGGACATGGCATTGATTGTTGTTAACAAAAAAACAATGGAACTTCAATATTCGGGTGCAAACATCCCGATGGTTTATATACGTAACAACGAAACATTTGTATTGACTCCAAACAGAAATCCAATCGGAATTTTTATTCGCGAGCAGCCGTTTGATGCCAAAACATTGCAATTACAAAAAGGTGACTGTATTTACATGTCGTCCGACGGTTATTGTTCTCAATTCGGCGGTCCGAACAGAATAAAATTCAAAATCGGAAGTTATCGGGATATGCTTCTCAAAATACATGAATTGCCGATGTCCGAACAACAAAAAATTGTGGAACAAAATTTCATTGAATGGAAGGGCAAAAACAAGCAAATCGACGATATCCTTGTAGCCGGTTTTAGAGTATGACAATAAAAACGAAGACCTTATAAGATATGCGCGACGAAAAGCACAAAGTATTGATTTTAACTGATTTTACTCAGATTTGTTATGACAGTGTTTCTTACGGATTGGAATTTTGTCGGTATTATGGTTTTGCCGCAGAAATACTTCATGTGGAAAGTGCAAACGATGTAGTAGACAATAATCAGCGTAATAAAACAAAGTCTATTACCGAACTTTACAACAGAAAATTTCAACTTGGAGTTCAGATTGTAATTCGTCATGGAATTTTGTCTGAAGTAATTGCTGATGAGGTAAGTAGCGGAAATTTTATGTTGATAATACTTGGAACTCACGGCAAATCGGGTTTTCAAACTCTTACCGGCAGCGCCGCTTCCAAAATTATTCTCAATCAAAACATCCCTATTTTGGTAGTTCAAAACAGAAAATTTACGCCTATCAAAAAAATACTTTTGCCGATTCAGAAAGCAACCTCTGCATCTACAAATTTGTCCGACATCGTATCTGCCACCAAAATTCTTGGAGCAAAAGTCGACATCATTTGTCGTCAGGAAGGTTTTGACAATACAGCATTTTTTGTTGACAAATTTTCAGAAAAAGAAGACGTAGAGTTCGATGTGGAAATTCTTGGAGAGGGTTCGATGAATTTTGCTAAACAAGTAATTTCGTTCAGCGAGGAAAACGATGTAGACATGATTCTCGGTTTACCTTCTGAAATTGAAAACCTTGAACTTGATGTAATGGTTGAACAACTGATGTTCAACATCCCGCAAATTCCGGTGATGTGCTGCGGCTTTTAACCGAAAAGTTTTTCCGCAGCTTTTAATTTTTCAACCGTACCAAGGTCTGCCCAAAGTCCGTCATGAATATATCCGCCGATGTTTTCTGATGAGGCAAGTCGTAAATATAAATTTGTAATCGAAAATTTGCCTGTTTCAGTTATTAACGGAAAAATATTTGAGCTGACAACCGATATTCCGCTGAAAGCCAACGGATTGCAATCTTTTTCATTGAAAGGTCTTGCAATTTTGGTTTCGCCTGTGGTGAGATTTCTCCAGCCACAGAGTTGCATATTGTTGTCAAAAATAAGATTTCTGGTACTTTTACGATTCTTAACTGCCAATGTAGCAAGGTTTTGTGACTTTTTGTGATAATCGTAAATTGCCTTGATATCAATATCGCAAGCGATGTCAACATTATAAAGTATAAAATCCTGTTCCTTGGAGAGTTCATCTTTGATTTTAAGAATTCCGCCGCCGGTATCCAGCAATTGGTCTTTCTCGTTGGAAATTACAACATCAACACCAAAATTGTTGTGAGCTGCTATAAAATCGCAAATCATTTCCGGAAAGTGGTGAACGTTGATAATCAAACGGTTGCAACCTGCCTTAATAAGTTTTTTTGCAACATTTTCCAACATCGGTTTTCCAAGAAAATCAACAAGAGCTTTAGGTTTGTTGTCGGTAAGAGGTGCGAGACGCGTACCCAATCCGGCAGAAAAAATCATTGCTTGCATTTCGTTTTTTATACTTTTTGTTAACTAAAATATATCTGTTATTCCTCCTCCCAAAGTCCCGGACGGAGTTTTTTAGTACGCTCAATAGCTTGTTTCATTTGCCATTTATCGATTTCAGCGGCGTTGCCGGAAAGAAGAACTTCCGGAACTTTCCAACCTTTGTAATCTGCCGGACGTGTATAAATCGGCGGTGCAAGCAGATTGTCTTGAAAAGAATCAGACAAAGCCGATTCGTTGTCGGACATCGCACCCGGAATAAGTCTTACAACAGCATCCGTAATTACGGCCGCCGCCAATTCTCCGCCGGTAAGAACATAGTCGCCGATCGAGATTTCTCTTGTAATAAGGTGTTCGCGCACTCTGTGGTCAATACCTTTGTAGTGTCCGCAAAGAATTATGATATTTTCGTAAGTGGACAATGTGTTTGCAATTTTCTGATTGAAAACCTCACCGTCGGGCGACATGTAAATTACTTCGTCGTAATTGCGTTGAGATTTCAGAAACGAAATACATTTGTCGATAGGTTCCACCATCATTACCATACCGGCATCGCCGCCGTATTGATAGTCGTCCACTGTTCGGCGTTTGTCATTTGTAAAATCGCGGAGATTTATGATATTGATTTCTGCAAGATGTTTGTCAACTGCGCGTTTTATAATAGAGTGGGAGAGCGGACTTTCCAACAACTCCGGTAATACTGTAATGATATCTATTCTCATTTTGGGTGTTACTAAAAAATTTTAGACCACAAAATTAAGAAAAAATCAGTAAATAACAGTTGTAAAAGCACATGTTTTTTTGGAATACGAGTAAATGTTGATATAAAGAAACATATTTATCCAATTGTGTTTGCAACAAAAGCGATAGAATTTGGTGATGATTTCTATGAATATGTCATTTACTAACGCAATGCAAAAGTTGAATAATTTACATCGGTGACATTCGTTAAATTAGTAAAAATCAAAATCGTAGATTCAGATTTTTTTCTGTTGATTTATCAGGTTTTGACTTAATTTGTTTAATTCGGTGATAAATCAAAACTATTTACTTGCGAAAATTGAATAATTTAATATCAAAATTTTTTTGTTATAAAAAAAATATATTTTAATTTTGAAGCACCAATAAAAAATGAAATTGAACAAATGAAACACATCTGTACAACATTTCTGTTTACATTGATGACAAGTATCGTGCCAAGCGTATTTGCAGGCAATGGTGCTAACTTCAAACTTTATTATGACCTTGGAGTTCAGCGTTTTCACGAAGCCAATTATGAACAGGCTGCCAACAATTTTGAGGCGGCATCTTATTGCGATGATGCCCAGCCCGAAGGCAAAATCATGATGGAAAGAGCAAAATATTGTCTTGCTCATCTTGATACTGCCGAAATTTGTTATGGTAAAGAATTGTATATCAAGGCTTTTTATCATTATTCAGTAGTTGCTCAAAACAATAGTTATGATACAAACTGTAGAAAAAAGATGTCGGTTTGTTACAAAAAATCCAATCGTTTTGATGCTGACATGTCGTTGATTACATACGGTAAATTTTGGATGGGCTCCAACAAAGGTGCGTTCAACGAGCAGCCGTCGCATTCTGTGCTTCTTGACTCTTATTATATTACAACACATGAAATTACCAACGAGCAATATGTATCGTTTTTGAATATGACAACCGGCGGCGTGGTTTCTGCTGACGGTCACCTTAGAATAGATATTTCCAATCCTGACTGTAAAATAAAAATTACAACCGGAGACATCGAGGACGAAGGCGGCTGGTTTTTTGTAGAACCCGGTTATGAAAGTTATCCCGTGGTTTGCGTAAGTTGGTATGGTGCCAACGATTATGCAAAATTTTTTAATATGACATTGCCTACCGAAGCTCAATTTGAATTTGCGTATGCCGATCAAAAATATCACAATACAACTACACTTGACAAAGCAGTGAGCGGTGATTACAACAAATACGGACTTTACAACATGGGCGGCAACGTTTGGGAATGGTGTCAAGATTGGTATTCAGATACATTTTACCAGTATTCACCTGAAAAAAATCCGTTGGGAGCAGACGGCGAAAACGAATGCAAAGTAACACGCGGCGGCTCATTTACATCCAATCCGTCAAAGTCGTACAAAACATATCGTGATTACAATTTGCCGTCAGATTGCAAAAGCAACATCGGATTTCGCTGCGTGAAAAATTGTCCAGGCTATCATCCTAACACAGCAACTTACTAAGATTTCACGTAAATTTAAAGTACAATAATGTGATATTTGCGTCATATTAAGTAAATTCGTTTTATTAAGAGATGTAGTTTTTATAGATTACAGTTTTTTTTGTAACTGATTGAATTTTAATAATATGGCGGATAAATCCACAGTGCAAGTTGATACCTATAAGGAAGAATTATTTGAGAATTTTTACTCAAAACTTCCTGATAGTTTCAAGCCTACTGAGATATATACTCAGATAAGGGCTGCGTATGATTTTGCATATAAGGCTCATTACGGAGTAACCAGAAAAGGCGGTACACACGAACCCTATATCACACATCCGGTGTCTGTTGCGCTTATAGTTGCAAACGAGATCGGCTTGGGTGTAAGTTCTGTTGTGGCTGCATTGCTGCACGATGTAGTGGAAGATACCGAATATACTCGCGATGATATCAAAGAGATGTTTGGCGAGAACGTTGCAAATATCGTTGAAGGTCTTACAAAAATTACAAATGTTTATGATGCCAAAGCAAACACTCAGGCGGAGACTTTCAAAAAGATGTTGCTGTCAATTCCGCATGATTCCAGAGTTGCATTCATAAAAATTGCTGACCGACTTCATAATATGCGTACCATGGACGATATGCCCGACGGTACACGTCAGATAAAAGCCGGTGAAAATCTTTATGTTTATGTTCCGATTGCCGATCAGTTAGGACTTTACGATATCAAAAACGAGTTAGAAGATTCCAGTTTTAAATATGCGCATCCGGGAAGATATGCCGAAATCAAAAAACTTGTAGACGACTCAGCTGAAGAACGTAAACAATTGCTTTTCAATTTCAGGATGTCGCTCATGCGGGTACTTGTTCAGACAAATCATGTTTGTAAACTTGCAATTGTCAACAAATCATTTTATCAGATTTGGTCGATGATGCAAGAGACCGGTAAGACATTTTCCGAAATAGAAAATTTTCAGACAGTAAGAATAATTTTTGATCCTCAAAATATTGACAGTCCGCAAGATATAGTTTCGGCACATTACAATATTTACGCTACAGTAATCAACAATTTCCCGGAAAAAAGCGACTCAAAACGCGATTATGTAATCACTCCTAAGAAAAACGGATTCAAGGCACTTGTATTTCAAGTGATGTTTGAAGGTAATTGGATTGAAATTCAGATACTTACATCTGATGATGATATGATTGCCCACCGTGGATATTGTTACAACCTTCCAAATCGAAAAGGTCTTGATATCTTGAGAGAAAAAGTTCAGGATTTAGACAAATCGCAAGACGCTGTGGAACTTATCAATCGTTTCCGCAGTCTCTCAAGTATGGTGACGATATTTGTTTTTACGCCAAAAGGTTCAATCGTAGAATTGCCGCAAGGCTCTACAGTATTGGATTTTGCATTTGCGATACATTCGCGAATGGGTTGCCACTGTTTGGGAGCTTATGTCGGACAAAAAATTGTTCCGATAAACTACGAACTGAAAACTACAGATCAAGTTACGGTGCTCACTTCGCCGAGTGCAAAACCAAGTTCCGATTGGTTCGGATACGTAAAGAGCGACCACGCAAAATTTTGTCTGGAAAAATATTTCAAACACAAAGTTAAATCCGACAAGTCCGATGTGATAAAAGGACGTCAGGATTTCAATAAATTGCTTAGGGACAACAGAGTGATTCCCAATCTGTTGCTTTCCGGAAAAATACTTTCTTACTACAAATTACCCAACAACGAAGAACTTTACAAACGTCTTGCCCGTCAAGAAATTTCGATGGACGACCTTTGGGCATGCATCAAGAGATTGAGAACGATAATCGACGGCGCACATGTTCAACGCAGAAAAGAGGGCGAAAATGTAGTAGCAAAAGTTGAAAAAAATAAATACATCGAAATAGATTACAAAAAACCGTTATTGATCGAAAAATCAATGCCTTATGTTTTGTCATCGTGTTGTTATCCGATTTCCGGTGACGATGCTTTGGCGTATACCGACGAAGACGGAGTTTTGTACATCCATAAACGAGAATGCGAAAATGCAAAAAAACTTACCGCTATTAATGGCAAAAAAACAACAAAAGTATTATGGTCAGACGACCTTGAGCCGTCCCTTGCATCAATAAATATCCAAGGTACTGACCGTTTCGGACTTATTCGTGATATTGCGGTGGTGCTTACAGAAAACAATGTAAGTATCAAGACTGTAGAGATTAACGAAGAAGACGGAGTATTTGCCGGAAAACTTTTGATATATGTAAAAGACGTTAACGAGCTGGAAAGAGTAATAAAAATTTTGCATGATATTCAAGGTGTTGTAAAAGTAAATCGAATAAATAATAAAGGTGGCAGAGTTATTGCTGCAAATTAAAAAATAATTCAAAAAAACAAAAATGGCTAACTTTGCTGAAAAAACTGATATAGAACTTGTAACTCTTTACAAAACAAAAGGAGACGGATTTTATCTTGGTGAATTATACAAACGTTACACCAAGTTGGTTTTTGTATTGTGCTACAAATATCTCAAAGATCGTGATGTAGCCCAAGAGGCTGTTGCTCAGATATTTGAAAGTCTGATTGTCTCATTAAAAAAATATCAGATTGATAATTTCAAGAGTTGGTTGATGACAGTGAGCCGAAATCATTGTCTCATGATGCTTAAATGTGAAAAAGGAATTGTAGAATATTGCGATTTTTTTGAAAAAAATATACCGGAAGTTGTGGAATTTGAGGATATTTTTTATCAAGATGATAGAGACGAGAAAGAAAGGATTTTGAATAGATTGAACGAAGCTGTTGATACATTGCCCAAAGAGCAAAAAACTTGTATCGAACTTTTCTATCTTGGAGGAAAATCTTATGCTGAGATTATCGAATCTACCGGTTATGATTTCAAGCAAATCAAATCATACCTTCAGAACGGCAGACGTAATCTCAAAAATTATCTCTCAAAGGTATCAATATTTTTGATTTTCCTTTCTGATTGTCTACTAACTATTTAATTTTTTTTTGTCCAACATTTACACAACGCAAATATGAGAAAATATGAAATAACAGAATGCCCTGAATTTGAACAGCTTGAAGCTTTGGCGGCAGGTAAATTGCCGGCAGACGAGGCTGAGAAAATTTCTATGCATTTACAGCAATGCGGGGATTGTCGTGAATTGTACGAGAGCATAAAAGAACTTGGAACTGATTATATTGACGATGTAACTGAAAAAATTAATGCCAAAATTGATAAGCGGGCTGCGGTAATTAACGGAACAAAAAAGTCCGTTGTTTTTACACTTTCTAAATATGCTGTAGCTGCTGCAATTGTTGGTGTGGGAATTTTCGGTGTTTACAAACTTTCTGACAAAACACAACCCACAGTTACAGATTCTGCGGTTGCTGTTACAGAACAAGAAGATAATCAGGAAGTTGCTGTTGTAGAAGAACAAAACGTAGTAGCTGAAGAATCTGTTCAAGTAAAATCCAATGACAAAAAACCGGATATTTCTTGGGAAGACGAAGTTAGTTATGCAAAACGCTCCGGCAACAATAGTCATGAGGCTCAGGTAGTGTCTGATAATACTGTAACTCTCAGAGGTACAGATAGTAAAGAGGTAAGCGAACAACTTACTAGATCTACAGGAGTCAAAAATATTGACGTTGAAATTATTAATGCAAAACTTGCGTCCGCTACAAAATTTATGAACGAAGGCGAATTTTTTGATGCAAAAGACGAGTTGGAAGATATTCTTAATCAGGATCCAGAAAACAAAACCGCACTCAAAAAATTGGGTATCTGCAATATGAACCTCAAGTATTACAATCAGGCAATTAATGTTTTCAAACGTATAAAAGTTTCTGATACAATAGAAAAACGGGAAATTGACGGTTATATCAAAACTTGTACAGAAAATCTTAACAAAGGAAAATAATTAATCCGGCAAAAAAATCCGTTATCTGATATTGAAATCTAAAAAAAGCTGCTTTGAATTTTTTTTATTCAGAGCAGCTTTTTAGTTTTTATGATGTTAACATCTTTTTGTTACATGCTGAGCTTTTGCGCGATACCTTCGCAAGCATCTTCCAAAAGTGTTATAACATTGTCAAAATCATCCATGTCGCCGTAATACGGATCCGGAACTGTGTCATAATCTTTTACTTCGATAAAATATTCCGAAATTTTATGAATTTTGTTACGGTATTTTTCGGGACATAACTGATTGAGTCTTCGGATGTTGTCGCCGTCCATACCAATAATCACATCATAATATTCAAAATCTTGAGCTTCAATTTTCCGTGCATGATGATTCAGCGGATAGCCGCGTCTTTTGGCAGTTGATATCATTCTCGAATCAGGATGTTCGCCTTGATGATACGAAATCAGTCCCGCTGAATCGATTTCAAAATTCAGTTCTTTGTCCGCCGAAATTTTTTTCATAACGCCCTCAGCTGCCGGGCTTCTGCAAATATTACCGAGACAGACAAACAGAATTTTGTAGCTTTTATTTTTCATCTTGATTAAAAATTATTGCCGATTCGTTTTTGCTGCCGTTCATTATAATATTGAGCGGTTTTTGGAAACGGACGTGTTTGTAATATTTTGTTTTGTTGATAAGTTCTTGCTGTTCAAGAATTTCGCGACGCAAGAAACATTTACGGTTTTCCTTTTTGATTGCAAAATATCCGATATTCATCGACGTAATATTATGGAAAAAGTGCGAACCGTGAGAAAAATCAAGCGGATAGCCTTCCAAACTTGTTTCGATGATAACTGATGCGTTTGAAATTTCCGACCATTGTACCGGAACACCAAGAAATCTGTCGCTTGTGCCCCAACGACCCGGACCGATGAGAACATATTTGCGGTTTTCTTGGCTGAGCAATGTGTTTAAGTAATTGATTTCGCGTTGCATCTCAACTGTCTCAAGCTTAGAGAATTTGCTTTCATCGATATAAATTACATCTGTAATATTGTCGATAACTCCGTTGCCGAGACTTTGGTTGGTGTATAGCAACATGTTGTCGGTATTTTCGGTTTCGAGATTGATATTTTTGTTTTCAAACGAACCAACCATCGGTTTTATTTGCAACAAGTAAAATGAAGGTTTGCCGTTGATTGTTTTGTTGAGATTTACAGCATATTCAATTTCTACCGCCGAACCAAAAGCATCTTTTACAGTCTTGAGAATCAGTTCGATAGTTTCTGCCAACGGGAAATAGTTGTATTGAAGGATGTCAGCAAAATTTACAATTCGCGGACCATATTCGTCCAAACCCGGCGAGATAGAATCGTTGTCAGGATTGTAAACCGAAGCCAGATGTTTCAGCGAACCGTGTTTTTCTGCATCGTAAATATTCAGAAGTTTCAGAGCCGCGTATTCGCCGTTGTGCAAAAGGTCTACATCATTGAGACTCAAATCCAAAGCATAAAATTTGGTTTGCGTACTCTTGAGCAAATCGTTTTTGGTATACATCGAAATATTTGGATATTTCGGTGAAAATCTGTAACTTGGCCATCCGCCTACAACGTAACATCCCAATCCGACACCCGCTACAGCATATCCCTCTTCGGGTTTCATGTTGGCAACAGGATAAAAATTGTATGACTGTGCTACGCCGCTGATATGCGGGTAAAAATATTTTCCGAAACGGCTGCCGACTACCTCTTGAATGATAATCGCCATTTTTTCTTCCTCGATATTGTGCTGAACCACATTATAATAATTGCGTGCAGTTTCAGAATACATGGAAGCATAAATCAATTTGATTGCATGGCATACAAGTTCGAGAGTTTCCTCTTTTTTGTCTTTTTCGTTCGGAAGAATATACGTACTGAAAACTCCTGCAAACGGTTGACTTACAGAATCTTCCGAAGTACTTGACGAACGTATCGCAAGCGGATTGTCGGTTTGACTGATTATCGTTTTGATACGCTCTCTGAGTGTGTCACTTAGGTGTCCGTTGTAAAAGTATTCCTTTAGTTGATCGTAAGAAATATTTTTGTTTACTATCTTGGATAACAGATCGTTGTGAGCTATAAAGTTGAGAAATTCTGTAGTACCGACAATACAAGTAACTGGCGCCAAGATATTTATACGGTCGGAGAGTGGCGAATCCTCCAAATTGTAAATCACAGTATCAATAAAAGCCAAACCGCGACCTTTGCCGCCGAGCGAACCCGGTGCAAGTGTAATAATATTTCTTTCGTCGATGGATGAAGTTTCGTCAAACGAAAGTATCTTGCCGCGTTTTTTGTCAGTACGGTATTGATTGATAGCTTTTATCATTAACGGTCGGATACGTTCAACGTCTTCGAGAGAGTTGATTGTTAAGCCGTGGAAAATTTTTGCAAGCTGAATTTCGCCGCGTCCCATCAACCAAATAGAAAACTGGTTTTTGATTGCGTGACGATAGAGCGAATCAGCCGGCATTTGTTTCACCATAAGTTCAAACTCACGAAGCGACCGCGCAATGCCCAAGATGTCACCTGCCCAGTTTTTGAACAAGAAATCACCGTAACCCAGATATTTTATGAGATAGCGTTTCAGTTCATCGAGCAACGATTCTGAATTTTTGTTAATAAAAAATACCTTTTCTTCGCGGTAAATATTGGTGTCGAGGTCAGTAAGCTCTTCTGTACTTTGGAAAATTACCGGCACAGTGTATTTCATACTGCGCATTTTTTGTACAAATTTTACACCTGCTTGCTTGTCGATTTTGCCGCCCCATTCAAATTCCACATCAGAAATTACACACAACAAATTATTTTTGTATTTGTTGAAAATCGTGATAGCCTCTTCGTAATTTCTTGCGTGAAGAATTTTGGGGCGTGAACGCATTTTTACAATTTTGTCAAGCTCGTTTTTCTCTACTTCCGGAATCAGTTTTGCAACCTGTCCAAAAACTGTATCATACAGTAATTCAAGATATTTGGAGTAAAACAATGATGAATCCTCAATCAACAAAATTACTTTCACGAGACCGATTTGAGTATCATTTTCTACGTTGATACTGTCTTCTTGACATTTTACAATTGTAAAGAAAATGTTACTGTCGCCGTTCCAAGTATAAATTTTGTCGATAGAACTTACTGTAGAGCAATATTCTTCGTATTTTTTAACCTCTTCTTTCTTGTTAATCAGCAAGAAAACCGGAACATTGTTTTTTATCTTACGAAGTTTTTCGCTAAGTTGTACACATTGCTGAGGATCGGCGGTCGGCATGATGATAACCATGTCAATATTAGCACTTTCCATAGCATCGATAGCATCTTCGTCTGTGCTGACACCGGTGATTCGCGGCAATGTATAAAGACTAAACTGGTGAACGTCACCCATAAAACGGTCAAAAAATGAGTCTTCGGTTTCCAAACAGAATGCATCGTAAAGTGTCGCTACAAAAAGTACATGTTTAATTTTGTATTTCATCATGTCGAGATAGATGTACTTATCGAGCATCTGTTGATTGAAATAATTTTGCAGAGGCTTGTGATTTTGAGTGAGTTTGCGCCTGAAGTGGTCTTCCTTTTGCTCAAACGACGACAAAACCGCAGTCTTGTGAAGTATATCGCGGCCTTTGGTGTCGTTGATATACCCAACCGTAAGACGGGCAATATTTGTAAGAAGGTTAACTTCCTCATTTAGAAATGGTCCGACGTCTTCGGGTTGAAAATGTTTGGTATAAAAAACCTCGATACTGCCCTTGTTGCTGTCAATCGAAACAAATTGTTCAGAGATAGAGCGGTGCGTAAAAATAAAATTGTTAGAAATATATTCTTTGCCGTCAAAACGGATTCTGGCACAAGCATGACGCGGAAATTGCATGGCTTGCGGCAACAAGTTGCAAATCTCGGTGAGCGTGTAATCTATTTCGCGACCTTCTTTTATGATTTCGGTGGTTTTGTTGATTACGTCAAGTTCCTGCATGCGTTTGCTGTTGAATTTCTTGAGGTTGCGCATGGCTTCGGAAAAAGTGGCACCGGTAATCATCACTGCCAAGTTGCTCAGCAAATAATGTTCTTCGATAAGAAACGGGTCTTCGGAGCCGGACGGATTCGGAAAACTTTTTTTGTAGTAAACTTCTATCGAACCTTCTTGATCGTCTGCACCTTTGAAAGTTTTGATAAGTCCCTGACCACAAGGTTCAAAACCGTCAGTTTTGAAAACTTTGTTGCCATAACAGATTCTTGCTACAGCATATTGCGGATACTGCATAGCGTTTGGCAACGAATCGCAAATTTGTCGCAACGCCGGATAAATATCGTATGTAGAATTGTTGCCAAGCAAAATTGAAGCTTGACGTATACTTCCTAACTCTTTGAGACGTTCTCCGTAATTGTTGGTAAGTTTGTCGTACTTTCCGCAAAGAATTTGTTGATGAATAAGTTTTGCAAACAATACCGACATCTTGTTGAAAATTTCCGGCATAGTATCAACGCCGAATTTTTTACAAAGTTCATGAGTGTTCAGTATTAGTTTTACAAATTTTTTATCATCGCTAACATATTCTGTACCATAAGTTTCGGATAATTCTTCTGAAGAATATACATTTTGGCAATGAAGATTTATTTTTAGTCCGTAGCCGCCGAGTTTTGAGTCTACAAGTTTTTTCCAATAATCTAATAGTTCGTTTGTTTTTAATCTTTTGTCAGGTTCCCATTTTGTGCCTTCAAAAAGCAGGTCAAGATAATCTGATAAAAATTTGTCTAAGTTATTCATGTAGCATTAATTTGGTAATTTATTTTAACTGCTAAGTAAGAAAAAAAGTACTTTGTAGCCAAATTTTTAATAAAAAGTTTTTATCTTTGATACCAAAAATTTTCAGTAATGGACAAATCCAATATTTTAAGCAAAATAGAAGACTTGCGCAAATTCTTAAATCAGTGCAATTATGATTATTACGTTTTGAATGATTCAAAAGTGTCTGATTATGAATTTGATACAAAATTGCGGGAACTTCAGGATCTTGAAACAGCGTATCCAGAATACGACGATCCCGATTCGCCGACACATCGCGTGGGCAACGATATCAATCAAGAATTTCAGCAAGTAGCACACAAATATCCGATGCTTTCGTTAGCAAATACTTACAACGAAGGCGAGTTACGCGATTTTGATTCCAGAATCCGCAAATTGATTCCGGGCGAAAAATACAGTTACGTTTGCGAGTTGAAATTTGATGGTACAAGTATTTCGCTTACATACAACAACGGCCGCCTTGTAAGAGCCTTAACCAGAGGAGACGGCAAAAAAGGTGACGATGTAACACAAAATGTCAGAACCATAAAATCGGTACCTTTAAAACTCAACGAAGGCGATTATCCTGAAGAATTTGAAATCCGCGGTGAAATCTTGATGCCGCATAGTTCGTTCGATAAACTCAATCAAGAGCGTTTGGAAATAGGCGAGCCCCTGTTAGCAAATTGTCGTAACGCTGCCGCCGGTGCGCTCAAAACTCAAAATTCTTCGGTAGCTGCCAAACGCGGTCTCGATTGTTACCTTTATTATTTGCTTATGGATCAGCTGCCTACCGATTCGCATTTTCAAAATATGCAGATTGCAAGGCGTTGGGGATTCAAAGTTTCGGAAAACACCGCAAAGGCAAATTCTATCGACGAAGTTTTTGATTTTATCAATTATTGGGACAAAGAACGTAAAAATTTGCCATACGATATCGACGGTATTGTAATAAAAATAGATTCGATGTCGCTTCGTGACAGACTTGGATTTACAGCCAAAACTCCGCGTTGGGCAATTGCTTACAAATTTAAAGCCGAAGAAGCTGCCGTAAAACTTTTATCAATTGATTATCAAGTAGGTAGAACAGGTATTATAACACCTGTTGCCAATCTTGAGCCGGCGCATCTGGCAGGAACAATTGTAAAAAGAGCGTCACTTTATAATTCAGATTTTATTGCAAGTTTGGATCTTCACGAGGGCGACACAGTTTACGTAGAAAAAGGCGGTGAAATCATACCGAAAGTTACGCGTGTAGAATTGAGTAAACGCGAGCCGGGCGCAAAGCCGATACATTATATAACAAAGTGTCCTATTTGCGGAACCGACCTTGTTCGCAACGCAGGAGAAGCCGGTCATTACTGTCCTAACTATACCACTTGTCCGCCGCAGATTACCGGAAAAATACTTCACTTCGTGACACGTAAAGCCATGAATATCAACTGTGGAGAAGCTACCATAGAATTGTTGTACAAAGACAATTTGATACACGACGTGGCCGATTTGTATACATTGACAGTAGAGCAGATGTCGCGGTTGGAAAGATTTGCGCAAAAATCTGCCGAAAATTTCGTTCAGAGCGTAGAAAAATCAAAACAAGTTCCGTTTGAGCGAGTGCTTTATGCGGTGGGAATCAGATACGTAGGTGAGGGTGCAGCCCGCAACTTGGTCAAGAAATTCAAAACTCTTGACGCTATGAAAAACGCCACATTAGAAGAATTGGCAGACGCCGAAGATATCGGAGAAATAATCGCAAACAGTGTATATCAGTGGTTGCGAAATCCTGTAAATATACAACTTGTTGATAGACTGCGTAGTTACGGTTTGAAATTTGAAGCAGAGGTAAATGCAGACGAAGGTCCTCAGAGCAATAAATTAGAAGGATTGAGTTTAATCGTAACCGGCAGTTTTGCGACACCTCAGCGCCGCACCGAATTGGAAAAAATGGTAGAACAAAACGGCGGAAAACTACAAAGTTCAGTAAATTCCAAGACAAATTTTGTAGTAGCCGGCGACAAACCGGGCGCATCCAAAGTAAAGAAAGCCGAAGAATTGGGCATCAAAATCATCAGTGAAGCTGAATTTTTAGGAATGATAAATGAATAAAAGCACTAAGTATTAAAATTTAACAGATTGAAAATTAACGATATAAATAAAAAACAATATTTTTTTGAAAAAAAACAGAAAAATATTTGTGTAATTGAATAAAAATGTGTTAATTTGCAGTCTGAAAATAAAGTTAGATAATTTAGATAAACGAAATAAAGAAATGTCACGTATTTGCGAAATCACTGGAAAAAGATTGCAGAGAGGAAACAATGTTTCTCACTCTCACAGAAAAACTAAGAAAGCATTTATGCCTAACTTACATTGGAAAAAATTCTATTTGGAAGAAGAAGATCGTTGGGTAACACTTAAAGTATCAGCTGCAGCTATTCGTTCTATTAGCAAGAACGGACTCAAGGCAACACTTGACAAAGCTGTTAAGAATGGTAATTTAATTGCTTATTAATCTAAAACTTTTAAAAAATTTGAATTAAAATGGCAAAGAATAAAAACAGAGTTCAAGTAATTCTTGAATGCACAGAGCAGAAAGAATCAGGCGTTGCTGGTATGTCACGTTACATCACAACAAAGAACAAAAAGAACACAACCCAACGTCTTGAATTGAAAAAGTACAATCCATACTTGAAAAAGTATACACTTCATCGTGAAATCAAGTAAAAAATTATAGAAAATGGCAAAGAAAGTAGTAGCAACCCTTAAGAAAGAAGATGCTAACAGCGGTTTGACAAAAATCGTTAAAGCTGTTAAATCACCAAAAACTGGTGCTTATTGTTTCAAGGAATTAATCGTTCCTGCTGCAACAGCTAAAGAAGCTCTCAAAGATTTGAAGTAAGATATTAAATATCTTTCTATAGATAAGAAAGTTGACATTTTTTAAGATGTCAACTTTTTTTTTGCCTTTTTTGTTTGCAGTTGAAAAAAATATTATTAATTTTACATAAAATGCGTTGTGTAAAGTCTTACAAGTTAAAACGCTGATTATCAATTATTTAAAATTTAGCTATGGCACTATTCGGTTTTTTTTCTAAAGAAAAAAAAGACAGCCTCAATAACGGACTGGCAAAAACTAAGGAAAGCGTTTTCAAAAAATTGCAAAGAGTTGTTGTTGGTAAATCCAAAGTTGACGACGAGGTTTTGGATAATCTTGAAGATGCTTTGATTACTTCTGATGTTGGAGTCGATACTACCATTAAAATTATTGAGCGTCTGCAAGAAAAAGTTGCCCAAGATAAGTATCTCAATACTGCGGAGTTAAACACTATTCTCAAGGAAGTGATTATTTCGCTTCTCAATGAAAATCCGGCTACTAAATTTACCGACAACATCACAACTAAGGACGGTAAACCTTATGTTATTATGGTTGTGGGAGTTAATGGCGCGGGCAAAACTACTACTGTCGGCAAACTTGCTTATCAATTTAAAGAGGCCGGCAAAAAAGTTTATCTTGGTGCTGCCGACACTTTTAGAGCTGCGGCTGTTGAGCAGTTGGATATTTGGGCGCAACGTGCTAATGTGCCAATTATCAAACAGTCAATGGGTTCCGATCCGGCGTCTGTGGCTTTTGATACTTTGAACTCGGCTGTGGCAAACAAGGCTGACGTTGTTTTGATTGATACTGCCGGGCGTTTGCACAACAAAATTAATTTGATGAACGAGCTTTCTAAAATCAAGCGCGTGATGGCTAAGGTTGTGCCTGATGCTCCTCACGAGGTACTTTTGGTTTTGGATGGCAGTACAGGTCAGAACGCTTACGAGCAGGCTAAACAATTTACTTTGGCTACTGAGGTTAGCTCTTTGGCTTTAACTAAGTTGGATGGTACTGCTAAAGGCGGAGTTGTTATCGGTATCAGCGATCAGTTCAAAATTCCTATCAAATATATCGGAGTAGGTGAGAAGGTAACTGATTTGCAACTGTTTGATAAAGAACAATTTGTAGATTCACTTTTCAATTAATATTTAATCAAAGTCAATGGAAATTTATTTTGCGCCGATTCAAGGCTTTACTGATTATGTGTACCGAAATGCACATGCAAAATATTTTTCGGGTATTGACAAATATTTTACACCTTTTCTGCGAATTGAAAAATCAGAGATTCGCAGAAAAGATGTTTCCGATTTATTATCAAGTTCAAAATTTGATAATCCGACCATTGAATTGGTGCCTCAAATTATAGGCAATTCTCGTGAAGATATTGAAATTCTGTTAAAATTCCTTAAAAATAAGGGCTTTACATCGTGCGATTTGAACTTTGGATGCCCATTTCCTCAGCAAGCCAAAAAATTTCGTGGCTCCGGTATTTGGGAAAAGCCGGAAATGATTTTGGAGGTTTTTGATACATTGAGATTTTTTCCGGAAATTAAATTTTCGTTGAAAATGCGGATTGGGTATTCTGACGTTTCGCAAACTCTTGAAATGGTAGAAGTTATAAATTCGTTCCCTTTTCGTTTCGTAACAATTCATCCGCGACTTGGCAAACAGATGTACAAAGGCGATGTTGACATCTTGACTTTTACAAAACTCAGTTCCGAAATCTCTCATCCGATAGTTTACAATGGCGACATCGTTACAACTGACGACATCAAAAAAATTGAGAACAATTTTCCAAATTTGAAAGCCGTGATGATTGGACGCGGACTTTTGGGTAATCCGTTTTTAGCTGAAAATTACAAATCTCAAAATCACGATATTGACATCATACGGTTAACGAATTTTCATTCTGAAGTTTTAAACGGTTATCTTCAAGAGTACAACAATTCAGAATTTATGGTTTTGGACAAAATGAAAACGTTTTGGACTTATGCTCCTCAATCTGTAGACAAAAAAGTGTTGAAAAATATTCAAAAATCTCGTTCATTGTCTGAATATCAGGCGTTTGCAAATATTGCGATGTCAAAAAAAGATTAGAAATTTGCAGTTCGGGAGGTTTTTAATTGTTTTTTTACAGTTAACATGAATTGTGTCAAATCCACAGAAGTTATAAAAATAAAAAAACTCTGTCAAACTTTCGTCTAACAGAGTTTGTGGAGCTGCGGGGGGTCGAACCCCGGTCCGAACATGAGACCACCGTGCTTTCTACATGCTTAGTCTTCATTTGATTTTCGTAAACAGTCCGGGTGAAAACTCTCTAACTGTTTCTTATCCTCTAAAATTTCATTCATCTGTCAAGGCACAAATGAACTATTCTGTTAATTGATTGCACCTTCGTATCGCTTAGGCCACAGAAAATGCCGGCGGAAGATGTCCCGTTTCCAGACATTCCGTCCGGAAATTAAGCTAATTTACTAAAACCTTCAATTAGGCAGCGAGAGCATAATCATAGTTATTGCCAATTATAGTTTTGTAACCCTGGTTGCGGAAGTTGTTACGTGTTCCGGCATGCTTACATGCTGACCTTGCACGCCGTCAAAACCAAAGTCAGCCCCGTAAAACGTTGCAAAGATAGATTATTTTTTTAACTTATCCAAATAAATTCCTAAAGAAATTCTTATAGTATTTTGCAACGGATTTGATTGTGTGGTTGTTACCATGTACGAAAAGTCAAATTCAAATGCTTTGATGTTGAGTCCAACTCCAAATGTCATGAATTTGCGTCCGCCTTTATCATTACTTTCTGTAAAATATCCCATTCTTCCGGCAAATGTTTTTGAATACCAATATTCCAAACCTATTGAAAGACTTATTTCTTTCATTTCTTCGCTGAATCCGCCCGGAGCATCGTAAAAACTTTGGAAAATTCCAACGGGAACCGAAACTTCATTTTTCTTGCCGGAAATTATGCTGTCGCCGGTAGCGTTGTAAATTGGCGGAGTCGGCACTAAGAGTTTGTTGAAATCGGTGGTTAATGTTATGCTGTTGTATTCGTCCAAATCGAGTTTGTAACTTGCTCCAATTTTTAAATTGGTTGGTATAAAGTTCTGATTGTTAGGCGAATAACTCATTTTTGCACCGATATTACTGATATTAACACCAAATGCCCAAGTGTTGTATTTTGAGCCGATTTGTTTTTCTTTGCTGTAATATATCGAAAGGTCGCCGGCTACGGAATGTCCGGCATGAGTTTCCTCCGAATGTAATGTAAGTCCGCCGGTAAGATTTGAATATAGGTATCTCATTGTAAGTCCGCCACTTAGGTGGTCAGATAATTTCATGGAATACGATACGTCCATGTTGAATTCGTTTGGTTTGTAATCTTTGAGCGGTGAACCGTTTTCGTCGTAAAAATTTAAATTACCGTAAGTGAAATATTCCAAAGAATAGCCGATGGCTGATTTTTGGTTCTTGAGTTTGCTGTAACCTGATAAATATGCCATGTTCATATCGTCTACAAAATTTCTGAGCCATGGAGTATACGAGAAAGAAATTCCGCTTTTGTTTTCAGCAAAAACATATTTTGATGCGTTCCAATGTTGCGAGTAGATGTCAGGCGAGGTTGCAACGCCGGCATCTCCAAGTGCGCCGGACCTCGAATCCGGAGCTATCAACATGTATGAAGACGCTGTCTGAATGATATTTGAGGTATTTTCTCGTCCCATGATATCCTGAGATGGAGTTATTTGTGCATTTGAATTGGTTGCTACTGCTGTTAAAATCAGCAAACTCAAATTTTTAATTGTTCTTTTCATTGGATTAATAATTTGTGCAAATTTAGTTATTTTTATTTCAAATACAATAATTTTTCGTAGGCATTTACTTTTTTGCCATCTAAATCTTTGATTTTTAGTCTGTAAAAGTAAATTCCACGAGCAATTTCCGAGCCAAAATCGTCTTTGCCGTCCCATTCTATCGGTTCGGAAAGTGTACGGCCGTTGCTGAAAGATCCGGTTATTACTTTTACAATTTTTCCTGATACGGTGAATACTGTAAGTTCGTATTCTATAACACTTTGCGGATTGTTATGTTCAAAATAAAATGAAGTATGATCCGTAAATGGATTCGGATAATTCAGCAAATGCGAAATCTGTAGTTTGTCGCTGTTGCTGACATAAAAATTCAAAGTTTCCTCGTTTGAATTGTTGTAATTATCAAAAGCTTTCAGTTTCAGCGTGTGATTTCCTTCGTTGAGATTTTGCAATTGATATTCGATTTTTCCTGAAGTGTACGAATCTTTGTTGACTTTGTAATAATCTGTAAGAGAAACAGTTGCAGACGAATTGTCCAAACTTAAACTTATTTGGTGACCGTTGTTGGCATTGGTGATATTTATTCCGGACGAGTCGGAAAGTTCAGCAATCAAAGTCGGCGATTTGGACGTTTTGCCGCCGTCGGTAAACTCATAATTATCAAGATACAATTTGATGTCCGGACCTTGATTGTCGGCAGTTGCGTTGGTTTCAGAACTTCCTATTTTAATTTTTTTAGTAAATCCGGTTGCACTAACTTCTTCGTTATCAGCGTATAAACTTAGTTTACCATTACCAATTTCATAATCAATATCTTTCGTAACTAAAAATTTGAATTTGAAAATTCCGTTGTTTACAGTACAGTTACCTTCAAAAATTTTAGTCGTAAAATCCTGATATTCAAAAGCTCCAATGCCGTCATTATTTTGTGTTGACATCTCTTTGATTTTGTCGTACAGAGTTACGAAAGCTGTGCCGTTGAAATTCGGTGCGTTAACTATTTGACATTCAATTTCGTAAGTGCCAAGAGCTTTTATTGTATCATCAAAATTTTCAAAATTTTTGTTGTTGATTTTTGTTACTTTGATATCAAAATCCGGAATTTCAAGTTTCAAAGCCGGGTCGCCTAACAGCGTGAAATTTAGCATGTTTTGGTCGTCGGTTTTAATTTTTGCTAACCTTATGATATCGCCGAAACGTAAATTTCGGTCAAAGATATAATTAAAAATATTTTTACTGAGATTAAAGTTTTCGTTTGCCAAAACTTCGCGTGTAGTGGTGAGCATCGCTATCGCACCGCCTTTTGGATTCAGAAGTAGATGTTCCGCCGGAGAATTAATATTTTTATCAGTAGTTCGGTCATAATAGTCAAAATGTCCAATATTGCATGATGCTGTAATTATCAACGGTAATTTTTTTTGATTTGTTAAATCGTCAATATCTGCATTTGTGAGGATGCGTTCATCGGCAAAAAAGTTCATTCCGCCGTGACCTGCATAATACAAAATTTGCGTTCCATTGTTTATTGTGTTCAAAATTTCCTCGCGGGCTTTCGGATATGTGTTTCCCGTTGCGGTTGAAATTTGTTTGTAAGCGTCGATATATATTTTTTTTACATTGTATTGCGGATTTTCGTTTTCGGTGTCAACTGCCAAATTATCAGCTTGTTGCGCGTGAAGATTGTTGTCCTCGTCATCCGCTACGATAGTTATATTTTTTTTCCAATATCTTCCGGAATTTTTAGTCATGTAATCTTTTATTTTGTTGACTAAAATTTGAGCATCGGTTGCATTTTTCGCAGGAAGCCTTCCGATGCTGATATCAAGATTACCGTAAAATTCGTATTCGTTGTCGTCCAGCATCCCAAAATAATCATCAGTTACAAAAGAGCCTAAATTATTTTCGTTCAGAGAGTTAGGCGATTGATACGTTGGAATTAAATTCGTGTTGTTTGTAGTATTTTTCAGATTATCAACAGAGCCGTCGCCAAAAAGAAGTACATATTTCAAGCGATTGTTTTTTTTGTACAAATATCTGATGGCATCTTTTATCGCCGTTACATCTCTTGCGCCGCATGAAAACTCGTTGAAAATCTGTTCGATAGTTACAGTTTCCGTATTCAATTCTGTAGAATGTAATGTCTTGAGTTGGTTGGCAAAATTTAAGAATATTTTCGGTGTAATTATCAAAAAATCAGGCGTTTGCATTGCATGAATATTTTGATTCGGAATATTTTGTTCATCTTTTGACAGAAATAACGGTTCGTAAGCGTCTGATTCTGAAAATATTACAAATTCTTTTAGTTCAGAAACCGAACTTGTAAAAGTAATATAACTGTCTGAAAATGAGTAATTTAATAGAGTGGGAGAGTGGGAGTCGGTTACATCCATGACTTTTAAATCACTTTTACAATTTGAAATCACAAATTTTGCCGTTGCGCCTTCTGATATTGAGTTTATATCTCTGAACATCAATTGTTTAGATTGATATTTAAGCGGTTCTCTTGTGTTGAGAATTATGTAATCCAAATATCCTTCCGCCGAAGTTGCATTTTTGTTGAAATTGATTGTAACAGTTTGATTTTCAGAATTTAGTGGCTGGTAATCGAAACTAACAGTTTGTCTGTCAGCATAAAGTCCTGATGAAGTTATTGCATTGCAAGTAGCTGTGTGAGAGCTATTTGCAATAGAAAAAGTAAACGAATTGTTTGTACTTGACCTTGCAACAACTGATATTTTTATTTTTCCGGATTCAGGAACATCATAACATTGAAAATTGAAATTTTGTGAAGTATTGTAAAAGAAATTTTTTCCGAACCAATCACGTCCGCTCATCTGAAGATTTATTGCATCTTCCTCGTGACAATAATAAAAATTGCCTTGTGTTACAGTTTGTTGAGCTGCGGAATTTGTTTGAGTTGAAGTTATAATTGAATTGTTGTTGCCTGAATCCCAATCAGTTAAGAAATAATAAGCTGTATTGCTAAACAGATGATTTTTAGGAAGAAACATCTGTTCGTCCTGATTGTAGCTCCAAATATCCGAACCTTTTGCAAAAAAATAAATATTGTTGTTTTGTTTTAGAATCGAATTTTCTATCAAATCTTCGGGGCGGTAAGCGTTATTATAAAAAGGCAGCATCCCGAAATCATTTCCAAAAACTCTTACCTCTTCCGGATTTTGAAATCCTAACTCTCTGAGCTTCTGATAACTGATTTTGTAGATGCCGTCTTTTGTTATTCCTATTTTTATCCATTTTCCGCTTTTGAGAACGGACTGATTAACTGTAAAGTGCTGACATTTAGCAATTTCTGTTTTTACAAGAATTGTTAACAAAAAAAATATGTAAAAGTATATTTTTTTCAAATGTTACTTATTTTCAGATAAATTTTTTACAGGTTTCAGTCCGTTTTCTTCGCCTTTTTTCAACATCAAATTGTAGGCTGCTTCAAAAGTATTTTCAATTTTTCCGTCAAGAATTGAATCTTTTATACAGTCTTTGATTTGACCTACAAGACGAGAAGGTTTCAAGTTGAAAGTTTCCATGATAAAATTTCCGTCGATTGGCGGTTGCCAAGTTCTGCGGAAGTCTTTTTGTTCCAACTCTTTAATCTTTCTTCTAACGATTTTGTAGTTGTTGAGAAATTTGATTTTCTTTTCTTCAATTTTAGAAGTAATATCGGCTTCGCACAATATGAGAAGGTCGTCCAAATCTGTACCCGCATCGTACATCAGACGGCGTACTGCTGAATCGGTAATCTCATTGTTTGAAATCGGGATAGCGCGATGGTGCATTCCTACAATTTTTTGCACATACTTCATTTTGTCGTTGAGAGGAAGTTTCATTGCTTTGAAAATTGTCGGAATCATTTTCGCACCTATAAATTCGTGATTATGGAAAGTCCAAGTATTATTAATGAACTTTTTCACGTTAGGTTTTGCGATATCATGAAACAAAGCGGCATACCTCAGCCACATATTGTCGCTGACGGCTGCTACATTGTCCAAGACTTGAAGGGTGTGTAGAAAGATTTCCTTATGAGCGCGACCTTCTTTCACCTCAACACCTTTAAGTTTAGTGAGTTGCGGTAAAATTAATTCCAACAAACCTGTTTTGTCGAGCAGTTTGAAACCTACTGACGGATTGTTGGTCATCATTATCTTGTTCAGCTCGTCTACGATTCTTTCTTTAGAAACTATGGACATCCGTTCTTTGTTTTTGGCGATCGCAGCTTCGGTTTGAGGGTGAATTGTAAAACCGAGTCGGCATGCAAATCTAATTGCACGCAACATCCTCAGCGGATCGTCAGAAAACGTAATATCCGGATCGAGCGGAGTTTTGATAATTTGATTTTCCAAATCTTTGAGACCGTTGAACGGATCGGTAAGTTCGCCGAAGTCCTCCGGATTCAAAGAAATTGCTAACGCATTGATAGTAAAATCTCTGCGTTTTTGGTCGTCGTCAAGTGTACCATCTTCTACAATGGGTTTTCTGGAATTTCTGTCGTAAGATTCTTTTCTGGCTCCTACAAATTCCAATTCGATGCCGCGGTAACGCAACATAGCTGTTCCGAAGTTTCTGTAAACCACTACATTGCGTTTGCATTTGAGTTTTTCGCCAATTTTTTGTGCAAATTCGATTCCGCTACCTGCTATTACAAAGTCCAGATCTTTGCAAGGTATCCCTAATAATAAATCTCGTACATAACCACCTATTACATAGACTTTTGTATTTGATTCTTTCGCTACTTGTGCAATTTGGTGAAATATTGGATTTTCTAATTTGTGTTTTAAATTGGCCATTCTCTTTACTTAGTTTTTAGACGGCAAAGTTAATAATTTTTTTTCTTATTAACTAATTGCTTTTTGGGCTATTATTTCTTTTAACTTCGATAGCCGCATAAGCGATTCCTATTAAAACGCCTAAAACTAATAAGATGTCAACTAAATTTTCTGTATTCATTTTGTTTTATTTTTTTTTGTTGTTGTTTGGTTATTTATTATTTTGCAAAGATAACGAACATTAACATTCCTTTATTGTGTGAGAATTTTCTTTTTTATTATTTTTTTTATTGTTGGAAACTTGATATATTTTTGATAATCAGTGCGCTAACGTTTAAATTATAATTTTTAGTGTAAAAATATTGTTAACAACATGTTTATTGTATAATCACTATTTTACTTTTTGTGTGTGTTTTGATTGTATTATATATAAAGTGTTTTTATTGTTTTAACTTTCTCTGCTTTAGTTGATGCTATTTTTCCTGTGTCGGAATCATCCGTTACTTAGGAAAAGTTGGTTGTTAACATTTTTTAAGTAATAATATTTTTGTCATGATTAAAACTTATTTAAATTTGAGCAGTTGAAAAACATCAAAAAACTAATAAATAAAAAAATCAATCAAACAATAAAAATTTTCATTATGAAAAAAAAATGGATTTGTGCAATCTGCGGATTTGTACATGAAGGAGAGGAACCGCCAGAGAAGTGTCCTCAGTGCAAAGCTCCTAAGTCAAAATTTAAAGAATTAGACGAAACTAATTTGTCATTTCCTACCGAACATGAATTGGGAACTGCAAAAGGAACCGACGAAGAGATGATAAAAGATCTCAACAATCATTTCACCGGAGAGTGTACAGAAGTCGGGATGTATTTGGCGATGAGTCGTCAAGCCGATCGGGAAGGTTATCCGGAGATTGCCGAAGCTTTCAAACGTTACGCTTTTGAAGAAGCCGAGCATGCTGCAAAATTTGCTGAGCTTTTGGGCGATGTGGTTTGGGATACCAAAACAAATCTTGAAAAACGTATGAATGCCGAAGCCGGTGCTTGTGCTGACAAATTACGTATTGCAAAGAAAGCCAAAGAAATAGGTCACGATGCAATTCATGATACAGTACACGAAATGGCAAAAGACGAGGCTCGTCACGGTCGCGGTTTCAAAGGTCTTTACGACCGTTATTTCGGAAAATAGTGTCACATTTTTAGGTTTATCGGGGGTTGTTCGGAAAAAATCTTTTTTTTTGAACAACCTCTTTTTTTGTTTATATTTTCTATTTTTCTAATTTTGACGAAAAAAATTGATGTGGCATAATCATTGCAATCCCAAAGAATAAAGGGAAATGAAAATTATAAACAAAATATTATTCTTATTATTGTTCACATTTAGTACCAACGTTTACGCACAGTATACGATGGAGTGGGCAACTACATTTGGCGGTGACGGTTGGGACGAAGCTAATTCGTGCATCGAAAGCCGTGACGGTGATTATATTCTTGGCGGTTTTGCCAAACAACAGGAACACAATCTTTGGCTCGTAAAATTGCGTAACGACAGCCGGGGACGATGGGGAAAAACTTTTGCCGATTATTTTATTTCAGCCTGCAACAGTATCATTCAGACTTCCGACAGCAATTATGTTGTAACAGGCTATGCTATCCGTAAACGCGAATTTCAAAGTAATCTTTTGCTTATGAAAATAGATTCTGTAGGTAACATCCTTTGGCACAGAACATTTGGCGGTGAGGGTGACGAACAGGGAGCAAAAGTAATTGAGACAAAAGACGGCGGCTATGCTGTAGCCGGATTTTCAACTTCTAATTTTGATGCTGAACCCAATTGGTATATTTTGAAAACTGACAGCAACGGCAACCTTCTGTGGGATACGCAGTTTGGTAGCAGTCACGACGACAAGGCAACCTCTATTGCGGAATGTTACGACGGAGGTTTTGTAGTAACGGGCTATATCGGAAGCGGTGACGGCGGCAAGAAAGTGATGTCGATTGTAAGAATAGAGGCGGACGGCAAAGATTCTTGGTCGCAATGGTACGATATGAATCAGTGGAGTTGCGGTTCGTCGATAATTGCTACCCGCGATAGTATGATAATGGCAACCGGTTATACAAAAATGGCGTCAGTTACTGATTATGACGTACTTGTAGTAAAAACAGATATGAACGGCGACACCATTTGGACACGCACTTACGGCAACGAAAGTTGGGAAGAAGGCACCGATTTGGTGGAAACTTACGATAATGCTTTTGTGATTTGCGGTTTTCAGATGTCAAATATAAAAGACCAATCAAGCTTTTTGATGCTAAAATATAATAGTGACGGCGATTTGATTTGGCAAAACGTTTTCAAGCGCAAAAGTCAGGATTATGCAAAATCAATTGTAGAAACTCGTGACAACGGATTGTTGATAGCCGGTACTACATTTGCGTTCGGCAAGGGTTGGGACATGGCGGTTTTGAAAATGAAAAACAACGAAAGAACCGACCTGTTCTTCTCATTTCCACGGGATTCGGTTTCTACAACATTGCGCGATGAACTTACATTCAAGATGTGTCTGAACAGTTTTGGCGTACCAAACAAAGTACGTGTATTTGTAAACAATCAACAGCAAATACATGATTCAGGATTTCAAAAACCGGACGAAGGCACTCAGAACAGCGGTTGCGATTTTCCGTTGGAATATACTGTGGCATTAATTCCGGGTCTCAACGTCATAAAAGTTGAGATTACCGATTACAAAAACTACTCTTTTGAAAAACAAATTTCAGTTTACCGGCTTCCACGATACGATTTTTGACAATAAATTCTTTTGTTTTGATGTTTTATTTGTAACTTTGTAATCAAATAAAAATATCGAGATATGAGAATTTTACATCTAAAAAACTTATTTTTGACATTATTATTTGTCTTGGTTTCTCACCTCCTTGTAGCACAAACTGAGAAGGAAGACGACGGAACATATTTTTGGTTCAACGTAAGATTACTAAATTCAGTAAACAAAATCACGCATGTGAAAGAATATTCCTTGCGCTTGGTTTCTACAAGTATCTACAACGGCAGTCTCAAACAGTTTCAGAAACAACTTTGGGCGGGAACAGTTTCCGGACAAAAAATCAGTGTTGGTCCTTTCCCGACTTTTGAATCCGCAAAAGAAGCTGTAAATCTTTACAAAATGGTGAATGACACTGTTACACAGCGCGGTACACAAATCAATCGCTATTGGTTTTTGTTGAAAGTGAATATCATGGAGCGCAGTCATTCTTATCAGTTTGAGCGAATGGCGGCACGTGTTGCTTCCGGTTCATGTTCGGATTTCAGTGCAGTATTGCGCGAAAGCTTGACATTCAAGACTTTGGCTATTGGTCCGTTTGACGAATTGATGGATGCCGAGAGATCAAAACAATTGTATAGAATTGAAGAATAATTTTAAAAAAAATGGAAATATTTTCAGACAAAAGCACAATTGAGTTTTTAACAATTGCTACAGAATTTTGCGCGTTTGTAGAAAAAACTGCAAAGTTTTCAAGAGTAGATTATCTCAACAAAATGCACAAATTGCTTTCATTGGTATATTTGAAAGCAGCATTGTTGCAACCTGATGAAAATCACGAATTTGAAGGCGAATCAGAAGCATTTCTCTCTGAGTACGAATATGAGTACATCAAGCGTACGGCAAGTCAGAAATTAGGAGTTTACGATCAATATATAAATGTCTACAACTCAGCTACTAACGATTCACGTTACGAACAGGTAGAAATTTCGGAAGCCATTGCAGATATTTACCACAATCTCAAAAATTTTGTAGAAAATTGTCGTTCAGCCTCCGAAGAGTGCGCCACAGCATCCAGAATTGAGCTTATCAACGATTTCAAGGAATATTGGGGATTTAGAACCTTGTCACTTTTGGCGGCACTTCACGCTTTGGTTTACCTTGAAGACCTTCAGAGTGAGGACGATGACGAAGAAGACGAAACTCAGGCGGACTTGGAAAACAGCAAAGCCAATAAGTTTTTTTCTGATTTTATGGACAGTTATCACAAAAAAATTGATTAATCATGAAAAGAAAATACATAATAACTGCTGCCGGTATTTTGTTGACAGTAAGTACATTGGCTGTTGTTCCTGATGATGACAGTAACACTGATACTGCAAGCAATCCGTTGGAAATATCGAAAAACGATTACGACAAATACGGTGAAAAACTCAATACCAAGTTTAAAGGAACTGAGGATCTTGCGCTTTTGAAAGAAGTTGTTTCATGGCTTGGTACACCTTATAAATATGGTTCTAATAACAAAGGCAAAGGCACTGATTGTTCGGGTTTTGTACAAACTGTATTCAAAAATGTATACAATCTGAAGTTGCAGCGAACATCATCGTCGATGGTTTTGGATGTCAACAAAGTGGAGCGTGACGAATTGGAATGTGGTGATTTGCTGTTTTTTGCCAATTCCAACGGAAGTATTTATCACGTTGCGATATATTTGTCGGACGATGTTTTTGTGCATTCAGCTACTTCAAAAAATATCGGAGTAAAAACCGATAATCTTACACAAAAATATTATGCTACAAATTTTTATTCTGCCGGTCGTATAAAATCGCTTGATAAACGCGGTATTGTGGCTGACAATTCTACTACTAACAATGTGGTGAACGGCGTTGATAAAAACAAGTCAAATGACAAAAAAGATGTGGCAGATTTGTATTCTGAATACTCGAAAACATTTGGCGTGAAGTTTAAGGGTAACGAGGATTTGACGATTTTGAAAGAAATCAATTCTTGGCTTGGTACGCCATATCAATCCGGAAAATCAGAACGAGGCGTTGCAACCGACGGTCCGGGTTTAATTTGCGGTGTTTTTGAGAACGCAAGTAAGATACTTTTGAGTCGTACACCGGATAAGTTGAAGAAAAATCTTACCAAAAGTTCCAAACGTAAGCTAAAATTTGCAGATATCGTATTTTACAAGAAAGGAAACAATTATCCGATAATCGGTATATATTTAGGCGATGGAAAAATAGCTTATGCTTCTGTAAGTAAAGGAGTTATGGTGATAGATATGGCTACAGTAAGCTTCAATTTGGACTTTATCGGTTCGATTTCAGCTCTAAATTACTAAAAAAAATGCAATTTTTCTCCCTTTGTAAATGTTTGACGGTCAGGAGATACAAAATTTTTTTGAAAAAAGATTAAAAAAAACTCTTAAAAAGTTGTGTAGATTCAGAAATTGTATCTACCTTTGCATCGCAAACGAAGGGGATATGGTTCGGTAGTTCAGTTGGTTAGAATACATGCCTGTCACGCATGGGGTCGCGAGTTCGAGTCTCGTCCGGACCGCCAACAAAATGGTTCTTTAAAATACTTACAAATTAATCCAAACATTGGTTCGGTAGTTCAGTTGGTTAGAATACATGCCTGTCACGCATGGGGTCGCGAGTTCGAGTCTCGTCCGGACCGCCAA
>JAFXZT010000148.1 GCA_017541145.1 Bacteroidales bacterium
ATTTTGCCTTGAAGTTGTACATAGGATTGAATGTTTTTTTTATTTTTGACACCTTTAAATTACTGAAAATCCGTTAATTGTACAACTTTTTTATATAAATTTTTTCTTAATTATTATAAATTTTTATTCCGCCAATGGGTTTATATATAACGTGTTATGTTGAAAATCGCACTTACGAAAGTTGGATTGATAAAAAAATCTAAATAATAGGAATGATTCCACAAATGCCGGTTTCATCACGGTTTATACAAATTGCATCAGGAGAAAAGCTAAGATAATTGGAAAATTTTTGAAAAATCTGAATCACAGACAGACCGCTAATCTGTTTGAAACGACTGCTGACATGCGAACGATCATAATAGCCCAAAACATTAATTTCCGGATGATTATCTTCAAAAGTTTTTATCATATCAACGGCAACTTCATGAATTTTTCTTAGACAAATAAATTGTTTGGGATTGGAACCGGTAAATGTTTTAAAAATTCTTTCCAAATTTCTTACACTCATATTCAATTCTTCTGAGATATGATTAATATCAACTTCATTAGGTTTATGATAGATTTTATTTATAATTTCAAAAAGATTCGGATTAATAATTTGAGCATGAATTGATGTTAAAAAATAATCAGTCAAAAAATTATTTACATTTTCAAAGACATCATATATATTGGATTTTGAGATGATTGTCGGGAGTTTTGATAACAGATTGTCTGACTTTTCTATAGGGACAATATTTTCCGTAAGAGATGACATCTCGTTTCCGAAAAAAGTTTTACGCATACCGGTTTTGAACTCAATTCCAAAACAATCAATCCCCTTTTGTAACTTTTCTACTATCATAGTTCGATGCTGACCAATAATTACATCTTGAGCCGTAACTTCTGAATTATCAAATTTTTCGCAAATAGATTTTAATGATTGACTGTTTTCAAGGAAAAGATCGCTTGTCAAAATTTTATAACTTGCCTTACCTGATAAATGAAAACATACAGAAATATTAGTCGTCGGATTTATTTCTCTAATTATCTGACAATTATCTTCTTTCAGAATCCAATAACATTCAATAAACTTTTCCAGCAAGCCTCTATGTTTCAATTTGTTATAATACATATCCTTTAGTAGTTTTTTTCAAAAGTGCAAATATATGAAAAATTTTATTTAATTTCAAGTAAAAAAGCGACAAGAATTTTATAAAAGTGCAAAAACTTGTCGTTTTTTTACAACGGAATTATTTTTTTATTTTATTTCTTTGCATTGTGAATTCACAAAAAATATTAATCAATAAAAAATTACAAAAAATAAGAAACAAACCCGTTGGTGAAATTAAAATTCCGCCAACAAGAATAAAAATAATTTAAACATCACTTCAGTACCTCATCCAAATTTAAATATCCTAACTGAATCGTATCATCAAAACAGAAAATAATTCTATTGTGTTTACTATCATAACAAAAACGATATATTCGATAACCGGTTTCTATTGTAGCTAAATAATCACCGTTATGGTTAAATACAAATAATTTTGTCGGGAATTTATGCTCCTCATAAATATTACCTTCATATGCTGCAATTAAATAATCTTTGGTAAATAAACCACCCCAATAACAACATAAATCATCTTTACTCCATTGAGGACCATAAATGTTATGAATTAAATTTCCGTCAAGATCAAATATGCTAATCAAGTCGCGACTATCATGTATCTCTGCAAAAATATTGCCATCGGGATAGACAGCAGTACCAAAAAGAGTTCTTTTTATCTCTGGATGTTTATATTTAAAAATTTCAAATTTCCCTGTATTAACATTAATATAACCGGTAAGTTTGTGAAATTTATTTATGCCATCAACAGCAATAAAAGCTCCGTATGCTATGGAATCGTTGATAAAATTATAATCTAAAGGAAATTGAAGTGTATCAAGTTCCATTTTTATAGTCGGATTATAATCAACTTCATTTAAAATACTGTCAATATTATAGGAATATAAAAGCAATTTACCCGAATCAAATACAAGCAACTCTTTTGTAAATTTATTCCACGACATAGATCCAAAAATAGAATACTCATACGGACCCGGACCATAAGGACCAAAAGACTTTATATATTTGAAATGCTCAATATCATAAATCGACATCTTCATATCAGTAGCCAAATAATCACCAACCACAAGATAATCATCCGCAACAATTGGAAGCGTCATCGAACCAAGAGGATGATCTTCAGTGTAAATCTCATGAATTTTATCTTTCACATCGATGATATTATCACGAGAACTCTGATAAATTCCGTTAGGATCTTTTGTACTACAAGATGCAAAACAAAATAAGAGAAATAATATATAAAAATATACCTTCATTTTTCCAGATAAATAATTGTATAAACTAAAATAATTAAACTAATTTAAAACTGCATTAATGACTTGCCTCGGCATAATAATCATGCCATCCACCACAATAACAACCAGTGTAACCTGCGACACAACCATTAGGACAATTAGAATAGTGTTCACCATCACCGATGCCACCCAAGGCTTCGATATTCTCCATCTCCAACGCACTCAAATTTGCCTTTGCGCTGTTCTGATTTGCAGTGTAAACGCCAAACACTGATGCTGCTACTACAGCAGCTGAAATAAAGATTTTTTTCATCTTTAATTGTTCTTTTTTAAAATAATTAGTAAATATGTTTATTGTCTTTCTTTTGTTCCGAATAATTACGAAACCAAAAAACTCACGTGAGTGTTGTTACAAAATTTTTAGTTAGATTTTCTACAATGCATTGAAAGATTAAGGAACTATTTATTTTGTTTTATTCAACACTACAAAGTTAAAACACGTTTATTTAGTTTCCAAACAATTTTAATATAAAATTTTTCTCATAAAACTATAGATTTTAATAAGTTAGCGTTCAAAAAAAATAAAAGAAATAAATATCAAAAAATTCGTCAGATTTTTCAATAAAATTTGCTTTTTGCACCGAAACACGATGCAAAAAGCTGTATTAGGATGAGGGGAAAGTTTTTTACTCAGTAAAACTTGATTATTTACAAGAATTCTATTATTTTTATGTAATGTAAAAGAATAAGCACCAAGAAAAGCAATAATACATGCTCCTATAATTACAAATAATTTTTTTTTCATTAAAATTGTTTCAATTTATAAAACACTAAATACGGATTGTCATCGTCCTTTAAGCTCTCAAGCTTTGCTAAATCTTCTTTGTTAAGATATTTGGGATTAGTTAGGCAACCTTTTTTATATTCATTGACATTTTCTAATGTATAAAACCAATCATCAAAAACTCCACAAGGTGTTGTAATTGAAATAGTCTCGGCTATATTACGTGATTGATATCTTCCAGACACAACATGACCATTTTCTTTATTCACAAAAACGAAATAAACTTTTTTTCCAATAACAAATGGCAATATGAGATGTGATTGAGTTTCAAAAAAATCCCCACCAAAACTCATTTTTGTAGTTTCTTTATTCATCAAATAACCTCTAATATAATCTTCAAAAGTTTTAAATTGACTTATATCCAATTTATTCGACGATATATCTATTTTTCTGAAATAACATAGAGAGTCATCTTTAAAATAAAAAATAGAATCACAATTTGAAACTCCTATTAAAATTTTATCACCATATTCAATAGAAAAAGTTCTCTCTGATATTATTGTACTATGATAAGGCAAAAACATTTGTTTTAAACGTCCTTCTTTATCTGCAACCAAAAGAGAATAATTATCAATGCCATCATACCCTTTACTTTCATGTCCATACACTTTGCTCAATATATAACAATCTTTTGTACAACCAATAATATTGTCCTTTGGGAAATCGGTTTCAACAGACGAAATATAATTGCCATCCAAATCATATCTCATAATAAATGGACTTGATAAAACAAGCAATTCTTGACGATATCTGTCGATTCCGATACTAAAACATCGTGAAAATTCTCCGGGGCCGTTACCATGCACTAAACGCTTAATAAAGCGTCCGTTAGAATCAAATATAATTACGCCGTATCCTTGATAATCATCTCTGATAAAAATCCGACTATCAGTAACAATAATTTGAAATGGATTACTAATCAAGGATTTATCGTTGGTTTCCAACTTCACTATTTTCATAGAATCTAATATATCTTCCAAGTGAAATTCATTATTACTAAGATAGCAATTTAAATCCAATACTTGAACAGAATCAGATTCCATTATAACACCCTTGTTCGTTTTATTTGCACACGATGTTAAAAACAAAAAAATCAACAAAATAATTGAATACTTATTCATACTAAAAAATAATTAAATAACAAAACAACACACAAGACAATATATGTAGCCTTGTGTGTGACTAATTAATAAAATTTTACATAGATAATTATTGGTGTCCGAGAAAAATAAAAAATCGAATAAAAATAGGGCTGCCATAATAGGCAGCCCGTTTTTTTTTGGTAACTTTCAGTTGCTAAACAAAAACATGTTACCATGGGCAAAATTACAAAATATTTCGGACAG
>JAFXZT010000149.1 GCA_017541145.1 Bacteroidales bacterium
CACGGATTTATCGACCGTGAAGGCAGGTCATATACGATATTACCCAGGGAATTACGACCGTGACCCCAGGTGAATTTTTATTTTAACACGGATTTATCGACCACGAAGGCAGGTCACATACGATATTACCCAGGGAATTACGACCGTGACCCCAGGTGAATTTTTATTTTAACACGGATTTATCGACCACGAAGGCAGGTCACATACGATATTACCCAGGGAATTACAATCATAACACCGGGTGAATTGGGATTACTCCATGGGAATATTAATTATAACCTCAGGTAATTTTGAATATCCGATCACGAATAACAATTTATACCTCAAGCAAAAATAATATTAATCTATAAAAAACAACTTTATCAATAATAAATTTTTATTTCGATTACCTCCCCAAATTTAAATAGTCAATACATAAAAAAAACTGTCTGAACGCTACTTGAAACGCCAGACAGTTTTAAAAAATTTTAAACAATTATACAAAGATTTCTACGGTATAAAGGATATTTTCTTAACAGTCAAGTTTTCTCCTTGAATTATTATAGCTCCACCCCAATTTGTATTTGTTTGTAATGAGTTATAAAAACTTTCATTTACGGTAAATGAAATATAACCATCTGTAATTGCAGAAGCAGGACCATTAATATTATTACCACCGTCAAAAGCGGTATATTGACCCCATGCACCATCAAAGAATTGAAGTTGCCAGAATCCACTCTCATCGTCCTCATCTTTTTTACTATGTTTCAAATCATTTACAGAAACATAAATTTTTATTGTTGACCCTACAGTAATATCTTTAAACAAATCTTGAGGGAAAACAGACCAATTTACAGTCCAAATACCTAAATCTTGGGTTTGTTCCAACAATGTTACTTCCGCCAATGTTATATTAATTTTTGTAGCAGAGCTTACATTAGCACTTCCATCACTAACGATAATATAGTCATTAGTAGCAACAGATTTAGTTCCAGGAATATTAATAAACATTCCATTTTTACTTGCTACAGAATAGACCGGTATATTTATGCCAGCTATGCTAACAGAAGTTACCTTATCTAAATTACCACCTTCTACAAAAATATTACCACCCAAGATTGCTGATTTAGGAATCTTTGACAAATATGGATGCGGACATTCTTCAACTGCAATATTCCAAACTTGAGTTTCCTCTCCATTTGTTGACTTAACAAAAAGCTGCTGAGTACCATTTATATACTCAGGAACAACAAAAGAAAACGAATTATTATCTATAACTTTAAAATCTCTAACAGGTTCATCGCCAATTCTTGCATCTACAGCATAATTCAACAAATTATTGCAAGCTGTTATAACGACTTTACCACCTCCTATATACTTTTTCTCACCGTTGGTATCATAAGACCAATATGCACCGCTTACGTCAATAGGTTTAATATTAAGGTCTGTTGTTACCTCTGTAGCATTACCTGTTACGGCTTTGATTCCTGATTTAGCCTTTTTGGGGATAATTAATGTTATAGAATTGTTATCGTCAGCTATAGTATATTCTGATTTTTCTAATGTGTAATCTCCCAATGTCAAAGAAGTAATCAAATCAAGATCGCTACCTGTTATAGTCAATTCATCACCAAGGAAATAATAGTAGGTTATTTTACCATCATTTTCCTCAGACCGTATATATTCAATATCATTAATAACAGGTTTAACAAGAGTAATTTCTGCTTTTGTATCGACAGAAACGCCGGATGCAGTTACAACTGCAACAGCACCGTCTTTTGCCTCCGCAGGAACTTTTACTGCTATGGAAGTTGCATTTGTCGGTTCAACATCAACAACAGCATCATTGAAAACTACCTTTGTTACCAAATCAAGATCTTGTCCTGTAATAGTAATTACATCACCGGCTTTAAGATTTGTAGCTGAAACTTCAGTCGGTTTCGGCAATGTTACGGTAAGTTCGCCACATAATACCGGTTTGCCGTCTGTCAAGGTAAGGTCGCCGGTTGCTGCCTCTGCCGGAACTTTGAACTTGAGTTCTGTGTTGGTGAGACTTGTAACGTATTTGTCAAAAATTGCTTTTTGATCGTCACTTATCGGCTGAAGCGGAATTTTTACTTCTCCGATATTGATGTATGTAGCATTTGAAAGATATTTACCTGTAATTGTTACTTCGCTACCGGGACGCTGCTCTTGCGGCGAGAATGATACTACTTCTACCGGTTCTGAAAATCCGATCGGTGAAAGTGTTGTAATATCTCCGTTTGATGTATGAAGTATCAAATTGCCGGGTAATGCTGATTCCGGAACTTTTACTGTAAATTTGCCACTTGAAATAAATGTAGGTGTAACGGTTTCGCCTCCGGGGAATTCTACGCTCTGTACGCTGCTCAGGTCAGCTCCTATGAATGTGAGTTCTCCGCCACGGGCAATCGGGCATGGACCAAAACTTTCAAGAAAGTTGTATGTCTGAGGCGCTTCATCGTCGTTTTTACACGATGTGAAGGCACTTACCCAAAACATCAGCATTAATAATGCCAGTGTGCTTAAATGTTTTTTGTATATTGTAAACATAATTGATTTCTGTTTATATTTTAACTATTTTTTGTAGAAGAGAAAAATCTGAATCTCGTGTATTCAAATTTTTCTCTAATAGTATTAATATTTCATTTCAACAAGTCTTACGTTGTCGAAATACAATTTTGGCTGCATTTTTGGCAATGCATTTACATCTGTTGCTGTACCTGCACCCGCCCAACGTATTGTAAGACCTGCCAAATCTTCTACCTTAGGAGCATCTATTGATTTACCTTCTATTGTTTTGGTAAATTCTGTTAAAGGCATTGTAATGGTAATCCATTCGCCGTTGGTTGTAAAATTAGGCTCTGCAATAAATGGCTCATACAAATATGAAGCTACGGTTGCATAATACTGGTTGTTATTATTTGCTGCACTAACAGTTTCCAAACTTGTCGGCTGAACTGCAAAGCACAAACCTGTCCAAGGATTCTCTACAAAAATTTCCAACTGATAAGCGAATTTTGTAATGTCTGTTACCGGAATTCTTGTAAGAATATTATCAGTAGCATCAGGCCAGTAGTTCAAGGTCATATTGTCTTCGATCCAATCGAGTTTACCTTCCAAAGCAGCACCTTTGTTGTCAAAGAGACAAGCATTGCCGGATAATTCTACAGTAGGAATAGCAGCATTACCGGGACGCCAACCGTTAGCGGCTGCCATTGCACCGTTTTTACCGTCAAAGTCAAACAACAAGCCTTCCACATTGCTTTCTTTGAGATCTGCATAAGTGTATATTTTATAAGGCCAGTTTGTAGTACCAAATGCACTTTCTACAGAGAGAACTCCACTTTCTGTGATGTCTTCCGGTACTGTGAACGAAAGCTGAGTATATGTAGAAGACTCATCAGGAGAAACTGTTTTGCCACCCGGCAATGTAATTGTAATAGGAATTTCTTCAGTCGGGATAAAGTAGTTACCTTTTATTGTAACAACTTCGCCAGCTTTCAGATAACCTTTGTTAACATTGTCGATAGCCGGTTTCGGTAATATAGTTTCAACAGGATATTCTATTGTTTTACCGTTTTTACATGTAAGATACAATATATTTGTTACCTTGTTCGGTATTGCTACCGGAGTTGTAAAGATAACAGCAGTAGGTGTGATGTAGCACGGATTGAGAGCTACAGCTTGATCGTTGAATGATATACCAATAATATTATCAAGGTTTTCACCAATCATTGCTACGGTTTGACCCAAAGACAAATCTACAATCATAGAATCCGCTTTGGCAGCATCCGTAGGTCTGAAATATTTGATTACTGGATCTGCACCGGTATCTGTTTCATCGTCGTCATTGCAGGCTACCATAGAGAAACCTGTCATCAAACCGATTAACAGCAACAATGCGGTTTTTATATTTGTTTTAATCATAATAATTTCTAAATTTTTGTTTCGTCATAATAACCTAATTGTGAAAAATCGTAAGGCTGAGCTTCACCAGCCAAATTCGGATTTGCAGCAATATCCTTATCAGGGAACGGCAACAAGAAAGCTCCGTCTGCAATTCCACCGTTTTTGGTAGAAGGAATTACTGTCGGACTGATGTCTGTGTTGAGTTTTACATAATCTTGATTTGTAGGATTCTTGAAAGCAGCCATCATATCACCGTCGCCGCCAAGCCAACCGCAAGCGCGTGCATTACGCTCTTGTGAAAGGATATACACTGAAGCTTCAGCAACATCCAAATAAGCCCAACGACGAAGATCATAATAGTTGTCTCCTTCAAATGCCAACTCTCTGCGACGTTCATTGATAAAGAATTCCATACTCAAGGTATATTCTTCCTCACCTATACCGGCACGAGAACGAACGATGTCCATATATTTCTTAGCTGTTGCCAAATCGCCTTTGTGGAAAGCAGCCTCACTTGCACACAAGTAAACGTCAGCAGTACGAAGAAGTATCATAGGAGTACAACTACCCTGACCGTCAGGTGTGCAGCCGTATTCTGCAATATGGTCTGCAATACTTCCGTGAATTTGTTTTACAGGAGCAGCTCCTGTAGGAAATACCCACTCCCAACCGTTGTCTACGTCAACTTTGTTGTCAGAATCAACTTTGCCACAGTTCCAAGTTACATAGAAACCTTTTTTGCCGAGAGCAGCAATTTCCAGATTTCTCTGCCAGAAAGGGATGTAATCGTGATAAAGTGCCATTGTAGCAGCACGTCTTACATCGTAACCGTCAGCAACTGTCAAATCAGCATCTTTGTAACTGTCCGGACGAGTTGTTGCTTCGCCGTATTTTACATTCGGGTCAAAAGAATTAACGCCGAAAAGATTCATCAAATCTACTGTAACATAATTCCAAGCACCCCAAGCACCGGTTTCGTTAAGACCGGGACAACCCATATCGCAATGGTTGATATTGATTGAAGGATAAGGATTGTAATTCGGAGACCAGTGAAGTGTAATCAAACTTTCTGGAGAAGTCTCGCCTTCGTGACGGAAAAGTTTTCCGTAAACAGGTTCCAAAGTACCGTGTGCAGAGTTTTCTACCAACGCTGCATACTTCAAAGATTGGTCAAGTAAGTGAGAATCTTTACCTTTGAAACAAGCATAATACAAATACACTTTTGAAAGAAGTCCGTAAGCAGAATACTTATCAACACGACCGGCATCGTTTGATTCCGGAAGATATTCAGCAGCCTTCTGCAAAACAGTGATGATGTATTTGTAAATATCTTCTTCAGAGTTTTTGGTTAAATCGTATGATTTACCTTCACCGATGATTTTTACATTGTCATCAATAATTGGAGATTGACCCCAAAGTCTAACGATGTAGAAATAAGCCATCGCTTTCATTACCATCGCTTCGCCTTTGTATTTGTTAACAACTTCTTCGTCAAGAGTTGAATAAGCATCCATGTTTGTCATGGCGATATTTGCCATACTTACTACTGCATTCAAAGCTCCGTAACCGTTGGTTAAGATGTCGTTGGTAGATGCAGTTGACATATTGAGACTTGTATAAATATTGGTAGCACCCTTACCGTAATTGCCTGCCAAAACATCACCGGCATCAATCCACATACGTTGGAAGTCAAACCATGCTATACAATACAAAGGATTGATAGCCTGCTTGAGCTCGGATTCTGTTTGATAGAAGTCAACCGCAGTAGGGTTGTCTTCTGTAGGACGGTCGAGAAAGTCTTCGCACGAAGTAAATGAAAGTACCGGCAACAATCCCAAACAACCTAAACCTATCGTTTTTAATATTTTGTTTTTCATTTTTATCAATATAAAAAGTTAATTAGAATTGAAGATTTAATCCTACAGTAAAAATACGCGGAGAAGGATAACGTCCTATATCAACACCTGATACATAGTTGGTAGTCTGACTTACACCAACTTCAGGGTCAAGTCCTGTGTATTTTGTAAATGTGTAGAGATTACTGATACTTGCATAAACCTTTGCCGAATTGATTTTTGCATATTTAGTATATTTCTGCGGAATATTGTATCCGAGAGTTACTTGACTGATTTTCAAGTAAGAGCCGTCTTCAACGTAACGGTCTGAATGATAACCACCTGTACCGGAAGTAGGAGCAGCATTACCGTTAGGGTCACCCATAGCAGCACGCGGTGTTTTGCCATCGCCGCCGGTAACGCGGATATTATATGGATCGTCTTGCCATGAGTTGCAAGCTAATTCTACCATTATAGGCTTGCCTTCCGCATCCAATTCTTTACCCGGAACTTCTACTGTACGAGGATATGCAATTGATTCATCGATAACTGAGAGTCTTGCTCTGTCTTCAACAGATTTCAACTGATTGTTCCAAGCGTCACGCATACTTGATAATTTGATTGCAGTATAATTGTAAACATCGTTGCCGTAACTGCCGGTAAGGAAGATAGAGAATTCAAATCCTTTGTAAGTTAAGGTATTTGTAAGACCACCTGTAAAAAGCGGATTCGGGTCGCCGATGATTGTCATATCGTAAGTATTGATAACACCGTCTGGTTTTCCTTTAGGACCGCTGATGTCTTTGTATTTTACGTCACCAACCCAAACGCCTTGTGTACGGCTAACTGCAGTACCTTCACGACGGGGAGAGTTAAGCAAGTCGTTCATGTCTTGATAAATACCGTCGGTCTTGTAACCGTAGAACTGATACAATGCTTCGCCGCTTCTTGAAATACAAATCGGGTCACCTTGTCCGCCCCATTGTGCATAACCGCGAATTGCATCGTTACCAGAACCGCTCAAGTTAACAAGTTCGTTTTTGTTGTGACTGAACTGAAAGCTTGTTGTCCATTTGAAACCTTTCTTATTGATATTTGTGGTATTGATTGTGATTTCAAAACCGGTATTTTTCATTTCACCGAAGTTACCCATTGGAGCTTGAATCTTTGTAGCATCATTACCTTCGCTACCCATATAAGTAGGAAGCTGCTGACTCATAAGCATATCCTTTGAAGTTTTGGTGTAATATTCAAATACGAATTGGAATCTGTCTTTCATGAAATTTAAGTCAAGACCGATATTCCAAGATTCTTGAGTTTCCCAAGTAACATAAGGGTTAGGAATAATAGTAGGACGATAACCTGCGCCAAGGAAATAACCGCCGCCGTAGGTTTCAAGTTTTCCTGCTGAACCCCAAGTAAATGCCGGAATATTGTCGTTACCAACCTGACCCCAACCAAGACGAAGACGTCCGCTGTTGATAAGTCCGCTCAAACTTTCAAAAAATGCTTCATCAGAGAATTTCCAAGATGCTGAGAACGAATGGAAATTACCCCAACGATTTTCAGGACCGAAGTTTGAAGAACCGTCACGACGATATGTATAAGTTAAATTGTATTTGCCTTTGTAACCGTAGAAACCACGACCGAAGAAAGATACTCTTGAACCTGAACCAAATCCGTAAGTAATAGAAGGATCACCTGCGCCAAGTGCCGGGTTTTTGATTTCGTTTGATGACAAACCGGTATTTTTTACGCTCATGTTTTCCCATGAATATTCGCTTGTTTCCTGACCAACCATTGCTGTTAAACTATGCTCACCAAATGATTTGGTATAAGTCAAGAAGTTTTTAACTTGCCAAAAACGGTTGTCATATTTACCGTCTTGACATGTACTCTGATTATTGAAGTCAGAGGGAGAGAAATTATATGTCGGCAAGAAATAATAAGAATTAGTATTAGTGTTGCTCAAAGCATATTCTGTATGGAATGTAAGATCTTTGAGCAAATTGATGTCAGCATACAAAGTAACGTCGAGGTTTCTTCTTGCCAATTTGTTGTCGATGATATTAGCTTTAGCAACCGGATTTTGGAAACTACGTCCTTCACCTGAAAGATTAGCGTAATTGCCTTCAAAATCATAAACAGGAATATCCGGAGTCATGTAAGTAGCAATAGAAATAATACCGTCTTCGGAGTTGTTCATAACCAATTGGTCGTGAGAAGTAGCAAACGAGAAGTTGGTTCCTACTTTCATGAATTTAGTAACTTGAGCATCTACATTGGTTCTGAAATTGAAACGGTCGAAACTTGTACCGATGATAGTACCTTCTTGATTGTAATAACCGCCGGAAATATAGTATCTTACGGCATCTGTTCCGCCCGCAGCGCTCAAATTGTGAGAATGCATAAATGCAGTTCTGAAAATAGCGTCTTGCCAATCGGTACCTTTTCCGAGAAGTCTGTAATCACCAAACTCACCTGAATTTTCAGTGTTTTGAGTTTCGGTGTAAAACTCGTTACGATATTTTGCATATTCTTGCAAGTTCATAAGGTCAAGTTTTTTAGCAACGGTCTGCCAACCTGCACTACCGCTGTAATTGAATTGAGCCTTACCTTTCTTACCTTGTTTTGTGGTGATAAGTACAACACCGTTAGCTGCTCTTGAACCGTAAATTGCAGTTGCAGAAGCATCTTTCAAAATTTCCATGCTCTCGATATCATCAGGATTGAGGTTAGAAATTCCGGAGAAAGTACCAACAGCACCGTTACCCAAACTAAGACCGTAATCATTACCGCCTTTTACAACGTTTTGCATCGGAACACCGTCCACAACGTAAAGCGGCTGTGCATTTGCAGCATTCAATGTAGAAGCACCACGGATTTGTACGTTCATACCGCCACCCGGTTGTCCTGAGTTGGCAGTTACTTGTACACCGGCAGCCTTACCTTGAAGGGCTTGGTCGATACCGGCACCAACAAAACCTTCGATGTCTTCTGCACCGACCGAAATTGAAGATCCCGAAACGTCGGATTTTTTCATTGTACCGTAACCTACTACAACAACCTCGTCAATAGCTTTGGTGTCTTCTTTCATGGTTACGTTTACAGAAGTTGTACCTGCTGTAGACAATTCTTCTGTATTGTAGCCCATATAGCTGAACTCCAATACAGCCTCATTATTAGAGACGCTCAGTGTATAATTACCGTCGATATCGGTGATTGTACCATTGGTAGAACCTTTTTCAATCACATTTACACCGGGTAATGTCATACCTGCCTCGTCAACTACTTTGCCGCTTACCGTCTTTTGCGCAAATACGGAGGCTGCACTTATAAAGAGCAATCCCACCATTATTAGCAAAGATTTCAGCAAGTGATGATGAAGAAATCTTTTCATGTGTGTCAAAAAATTTAATTAAACGATTTTTAAAATAAAAACTTAGGTTAAAAAAAAGAAATATAAGTAATTATTCTTTTAAACAAATTTACCAAGTTCCTTTTTACAGAACATGTTCAGGATTTTGCAGACCGCTGATGATTAGTAGAACAACAAACGGTCAACAATCTCCGTCAGAGAGTTTTAGGTGTAACATTTTTTTATTTTGACTCCAATGCCTTGTTGCGGTCTACCAAATCAATAATCGCCTTAACAGACAAATCTGATCTAAGACCGTCGGCAGGAGTATTTTTGCAATAGTCAATAAGTTGAGCAACAGAAGTTTCTGCTACATGAAGTCTTGTATCTGATGCTGCATAATAAATAAGTATTCTGCCGTTGTCGTCTTTAATCCAACCGTTGGAGAATACAACATTAGAAACATCACCAAGACGTTCCATCTTTTTAGGAGCAATAAAATATCCGCCCGGAGTATAAATTACTTTTGACGGATCGTCCAAAGCTGTCATAAACATGTAAAGAACATATCTCAAACCGGCAGCAGTGTTTCTCACTCCGTGTGCCAAACAGAGCCAACCTTCATCAGTTTTTATCGGATGAGGTCCCATACCATTTTTTACTTCTTTGATAGTATGGTATATCTTGTTGTCAATAATTTTTTCTTCTTTTACTTCGGCATGAGTAATATCTTCACAAAGACCGAAACCGATTCCGCCGCCGCTGCCTACATTGATAAATCCGTCTTGAGGACGTGTGTAAAAAGCGTATTTGCCGTCAATAAATTCCGGATGAAGAACAACATTACGCTGTTGACCGGAATATGATTTCAAATCATCGAGACGTTCCCAATTTACCAAATCCTTGGTTCTTGCGATACCGGCCATAGCCACAGCCGACATCGTGTCGCCCGGCTCAGCATTAGGATCATGACGCTCGGTACAGAAAACACCGTAAATCCAACCGTCTTCGTGAGCCGTAAGTCTCATGTCGTAAACATTGGTATCAGGATCCGAAGTTTGAGGCATCACAATCGGTTTGTCCCAAAACTTAAAATTGTCTATGCCGTTAGGACTTTCAGCAACAGCGAAAAATGATTTTCTGTCGGCACCTTCCACGCGGGCTACAACGCAATATTTGCCGTTGAACTTAATAGCACCTGCATTGAAAGCTGCATTTACACCAATACGTTCCATCAAAAACGGATTGGTTTTCTCGTTGAAATCATAACGCCACTCCAATGGAGCATGTTCCGCAGTCAAAACAGGATATTTATAACGAGTATAAATCCCGTTTGAAAGTTCTTCCGGTTCATTTTTCCTAGTAATTAGGAGTTCATGATTCTTTTTAAGCTCAATTAATCTTTGTGAAAAATTTGTCATAATATTTTAATATTAATATTAAGTCTCGCTTATATTTGATTTCGGCTGTCATTTGTATCAGGGTTAACTCCCGTCACACTTTAAATAATTAATTTAATTTAATTTTTATAACACTTTTATTTATGCTTTTTAGAGTAAATCTCTTATTTGCTTTTTTGCTGTATTCTTTCTAATGCTATAGTGTAATTTCTCTTATTGGTAAAAGGATGCGATTTCTTTTAACGTTACAGCAAAAAGCTCGTGTCTCTTACTAAAATTTAACATTACGAAGATAAATTACGACCTGCAAAAAGATGTTAAATGATGTATCAAGATTATTAAAATTTGTAATTTTCGACATCAAAAAATGTAACATTTCTTGTTAGATTTCGTAACAATCAGTTGTTAACTTGTTGATTATACGAATATTAACACACTAACATAATTTTAATTAATTGTTAAAACAACACCACTAAATTTGTAACAAATAATAAAATCAAACTCATAAAAAACAGAAATAACAAGATAAATTTTGAATTATGGAAAACATTTACTTACTTTGAACCGTGAAAAGGATAAAGATTAAATTAACAAAGGCTTAAAATGAGCTCTTGTCGCTTACTAATACTTTTTTAACCTAAGATGTTTTATAAACTATTTTTTTTTATAACACTTTTATTTATAGCACAAAAAGTGCAGGCTCAGGAGGACAAATTCAAAGAACTTGCTCCCCAAAGCCTGCCTTTTGTTGGCTATACGGATAAAAACGGACTATCCAACAGCCACGTAAATGCTATAGGTCAAGACGAAAAAGGCTACATCTGGATTGCGACAAACGACGGACTCAACAGATTTGACGGTAACAAATTTGAAAATTTCTATTACACTCCCGAAGATAAAACATCAATAAACAGCAACACTATATACACAATTTTTAAAGACCGTACAGAACGAATTTGGTTTGGAACATTCAAAGGATTATGTACTTACAACTACAAAACCGGAGAATTTGAGACAATAGAACTTCCTAAGCAAGCCAACACAATTCAAAACGTACCGGTAAGAGGCATTGTACAAACCAACAACGGCGATTTGTGGGTAGGATTATCGGGCGGAGGAATTGCGCAAGTGGATTTGGAAACAAATCAAGTAAAATATTACCGACACAACAATAATAATCCCAACTCTTTATGTTCCGACGGAATAATTGCAATGGCAATTGACCAAAACGATAATATTTGGATAGGAACAGAAGACAACGGCATATCAATTTATGATACCAAAGAAAAAAAATTTACAAATATCAACAAGTCAACAGGCGAAATCGGCAGCAATGTAATCCGCGCAATTATCTGTACTTCAGACAATAAAATCGCAATTGGAACTTACGATGGCGGTCTTACAATCTACAATCCGGAGTCAAAACAGTACAAAACATACAACAATTGTCAAAACGTGTGCGGCATAGCTGAAAGCGACAAGCACGAACTTTGGTTAGGAACAGAAACCAACGGTTTGTTACATTTTAACATGAAAACCGAAGCTATAAAAGTGTTTTCCAAAAAGTTAGGAAATGCACACGGACTACTAAGCGACAACATACATGCAGTATTTTGCGACAAAGACAGAAATCTTTGGCTCGGAATTTTTCAATGCGGTGTCAACATGTTGAAACCCAAGCCGATGTTTTCCGGTGCAGGCTACAATCAAGAGGAATTTACAAACGGAATCTCACAAAAACCGGTTTTGGCAATTTGTCCAATCGACCAAGAAACCGTTTATTTAGGAACCGATGGCGACGGTATGCAAATTTGGAATCCGAAAGACAATACTTTTGAACATATCAGAGCCGGCAACAACGGTCTGAAATCCAATGTTATAAGATCAATTTACAAAGATCATAACAACAGAATTTGGATAGGAACATATTTAAAAGGATTGATGGAATATCATCCCGAAACCAAAACTTTTACACAATATCAAAATCAGAAAAACGACAAGAACTCGCTGAGTCACAACGACGTACCAACAATCATAGAAGACCGTTTGGGCAATCTATGGATTGGTACAAACGGTGGCGGACTCAACCTTATGAACAAGGAAACGGGAACTTTCAAAAACTTTCAAAAAGACGAACAAAATCCGAACAAAACAATCATAAACAATTATATTACAAGCCTATACATCGACAAACACGGTTATCTTTGGATTGGAACATTTTGGGGATTATCAAGGATGGACCCTGTAAAATGTGAATTTAAAAATTTTGAACTTGAAGAAGACTACAATTCATACAATTGTATGCTTGAAGACTCTCAACAACGATTTTGGGCAGGAACTTCCGACGGTTTGAAATTGATAAATATAACAGACGGAACTTACAAAATATTTACCACAAAAGACGGTTTGCCTAACAATGTAATAAATGCAATAGAAGAAGACAATCACGGAAATTTATGGATAAGTACTGACAAAGGCATATGCAGATTCAATTACGACAACATGTCTTTCAGGAAATACTCAACATACGACGGACTTTTCTCAAACGAATTTATACACGGTTCGATGGCGAAATCCGACGACGGAGAAATCTATTTCGGTGGAATTGAAGGCGTTACAAAATTTAATCCTCAAGATATCAAATCAAACGACGTACCGCCAAGAATAGCAATTACCGATTTATTGGTTTTCAACAAATCGGTAAAACCGGGTGATGCAAACGGTATTCTCAAAAATTCAATTATCGAAACAGATGCCATTCAGTTAAATTGGGAAGACAACAGTTTTACCATAGTATTCAGTGCGATAGAATATTGTCAACCGCAAAAAATAGTTTACGCGTGGAGAATGGACGGGTTCAACAACAATTGGGAGTATTTCAATTACCAAAAAAACTCAGCAACATACACCAATCTCGACGCCGGAATCTACTATTTTGAAGTAAAAGCATCCAACGACGGCGAAACATGGAGCAATCCTATCGTATTGAGAATAAAGATATTAGCACCAATTTGGAAACGTTGGTGGATGATTTTGATTTATTGTATAACATTCGCGATAATTGTACTTTTCTTTTGGAGAAAATACAAACAATACGAAGAAGAAAAACATCAAATTAAAATCCAGTATATCAAGCAACAAAACGATATAGAACTCAACAAAACACGTTTACAGTTTTTCACAAACATCTCTCACGAGTTTAGAACACCTTTAACATTGATACTCAGTCCGTTGGAAGAGATGTTACAATCATCAAAATACAACAGCGAAGAGCGAAATAAATTTGACCTGATGCACCGAAATGCAGAAAGACTTTTGCGAATGGTGAACCAAATAATGGATTTAAGGAAAATTGACAACAATAAATTCCAATTTAATCCTACGAAAAACGAACTAATCAGTTTTATCAGAGAAATTTACGAAAATTTCAATCAATTGGCTGTAAAAAACGGTACAACATTTACAATGAAATCCGATTTGAAAGAATTTTACGCATATTTCGACAAAGAACAAATCGACAAAGTGATGTACAATTTACTGTCTAACGCGTTTAAATTCACGCCGGTAGACGGGAAAATTTCGATTTTAATCAAAAAAGCTGACAAAGATTCCAAAAATATTGTAATAATTGTAGAAGACAACGGCAAAGGAATTTCGGAGGAAAATATTGATAAAATATTTGACAGATTTTTCCAAGGCGACACTTCCAAAATGCAACAAGGAACCGGCATAGGTCTTTGGCTGACAAAACGTTTCGTGGAAATGCACCAAGGAATAATCAGTGTATCAAGCGAAGTTGGCAAAGGTACTGCATTTACAATAATGCTTACCGACGGCAGCGAATTTGAAAAAATCGCTAACAAAAATACTGAATATCAACACCTTCAAGTTGATGTAAAAGACAACAACGAACTGATTTCTATGGAAATAGAAAAATCAGAAGCCACAACAACGCCGAAATACACTTTATTAATAGTAGAAGACAACGAGGATATCCGCAATTATTTATCAGAAGGATTATCGAAACTCTACAATGTAAAAACTGCTGACAACGGTAAAACAGGATTGCAGATGTGTAAAGAATTATTACCGGATTTGGTAATTACAGATATCATGATGCCGGAAATGAGCGGTATCGAAATGAGTAAAATTATAAAAGAAGACATCGAAACTTGTCATATTCCGATTATAATGTTAACAGCCAAATCGTCTGAAGAACAGCGAATTGAAGGTCTTGAAACCGGTGCTGACTCATATATTCCAAAACCGTTTAACCCGAAACACCTTTTGGTAAGAATCAAGAAACTTTTGGAACTGAGAAAAACTCTTCGCGAAAAGTTTGGTAATGATATCGGATTTGAAGCCGAACAAATAGCTATCACTGTGCCGGACAGAGACTTACTGAAAAAAGCAACAGGAATAATCAAGAAAAGAATTTCCGACCCGAAACTATCGGTAGAAACACTTTCAGAAGAAATAGGAATCAGTCGCGGACATCTGCAACGAAAACTCAAAAGCCTTACAGGACAGAATCCTAACGAATTTATCCGAATAATAAGGTTGAAACAGGCAGCAGAAATTCTGGCAGAAAAAGATGTTTCAATAGCCGAAGTAGCCGACATGGTGGGATTCAGTTCACAAAGCTATTTCTCTACATCGTTTACAAAGCAATTCAACATCTCGCCGTCGCAATACAAAGAAGAATTGATGGCAAAATAAAATTACTCCAATTCTATTTTGCCCATCTTAGGCATCAAGTTGATAATCTTGACTTGACGACCTTTTATATAATTAGAAGGTTTAGCTATAAGATATTTACGTGGATTGGGCAAACAAGCAGCAATCAATGCGCACTGATTTTTATCAAGTTTTGACGCCGGAATATTAAAATATTTTTGCGAAGCTGCTTCCACTCCGTAAACACCCGGACCGGTTTCAATCACATTGAGATAAACTTCCATAATGCGTTTTTTACCCCAAATCAGTTCAATTAAAACTGTAAAATAAGCCTCGTAAGCTTTACGCACAAAACTGCGCGAATGAAACAGAAATACATTTTTTGCACATTGCTGACTTATCGTACTTCCGCCACGAAGACGCTTTCCCTTTTGATGATCTTCTATTGACTTTTTGATATTTTCAAACGAAAAACCCGAATGTTTCGGAAAAAGATTATCTTCGGACGAGATTACTGCTCGCGGCATTTGCTCTGAAATTTCATCGTAAGAAACCCAAGTTTTTGTAGCCCATTTTGACTTTTCGTCGCCTTCAAAAAAGCGTTGCACCATAAGCGGCGTAACATAAACCGGTACAAATTTATAAAGAACTACAAAATAAATCGGCCAAACAAAAGATACAACTAAAAATATTTTAAAAGCTAAACCTAAGATTCTAAGGGCTTTAGCTCTGAAAGATTTGACATTTTCTGATTTAGTTTTTGTAGACATTTTCTCGCGAGCCATCGTTCAAAACTGTAATTTGATAAACTTTGTGATCAGGGTTTGTAAGTTTAGTATCTCGAAGCCAAGGATTGAGATATTTCAACATCTTATAATTTACCGTAACTTGTTTTGCGAAATCGTAAAGATTTGAAATTGAGGAATCTACCTCAATAGTTTTTGTATCCAACGGCGGGTACAAATCTTTTTCTCTGAAACAAAAACCGTAATCTTCCGGCTTGGTTAACAACAATTTGAAAGCCAAAATACGATATACATAACGTCCAGTTTCTCTATTATGTTTCAAATCATAATATGAATTTTCGCCTTGAGTTCTAATCAAACGTTGCATTCCCGCCTGACCACAATTGTAAGAAGCGGCAACCGAAGTCCAACTTCCGAATTTTGCAAATGCTTGTTTAAAATACTTGCAAGCAACTTCAGTTGACTTTTCGATATTATAACGTTCATCCACTTCAGGAGTAATTTCAAGACCGTTTTCCTTGCCCGTAGTTTCCAATATTTGCCAAAAACCGACAGCATTAGACGGCGAAACTACGTGATCCATACCACTTTCGGTAACGCACAAATACAAAAAATCTTCAGGAATACCGTTTTTCCTAAGAATTTTTCTCAACATCGGGAAATATCGGTTGGCGCGTTTCAGATACAAAAAAGTTTCAGAATGCCAATACATCGTTTTAAGTAGCTCTTTTTCAAGCGATTCTCTGACATCAAAATCTTGCAACGGCACTTCTTCACCACAAAAATCCAATTTTTCCGGCAAAATCGGAAGATAATTGCTGTAATGCTCTTTCATATCATTTTGATAAGCAGAATCACTATCATCATTTACTGCCTGAACAAACAATTTAACTGCTACAAAGGCAATTACGAAAAAAGTTAATACGTAAGCGATGTACAACAACGCCTTTTCAATCTTAGGATTAGAAAATTTCATTGATACCGGATATTAAAAATTATTGCGCTAAATTAATAAAAATATTCAACTAATATTTTAATTTTGTGTTATAAAAGAGACGATTTTATGAAACTAAAAATTACATCAATATTGTTTTGCATCTTGATAATAACGAGTTGCAAAGAAAAAGACGCAAATTTTGAAATTGATATCAAAAGCCACGAAGCTAACAATCTCGTAATCAAAATTTTGCACGAAACCGATAATGGCTTGGAAATTGTAGATTCTACAAAATTAGAGATGTCAAGGGCGCAACTGAGAGGCAATCTCAGTAAACCCGAAATGATGTACATCTACGTGGACAATGCGCAAGATTATTTGCCGGTATTTGTTGAACCGGGAGAATTAAGTATCGATTTGAACTACTGCAAACTTAACAAAAGTATTGTAAAAGGGTCGGAAAGTAATAAAATATTGATTGACTTTTTTCAATCTTACACAGCATTTATCGATAAATACAACGGAATCAACAAGATGCTAAGCAACGCCCGCAAAAACAACGACACGGTGATAATCAACGGGTTGGAAGAAGACAAAAGAAATCTGAAAACAGAAACAATTGGTTTTCAGCGAAATTTTATCAAAAAATATATTACGTCGCCGATAGCTTGCTATATCTTGAGTTCGCAATTGATGTACGATCTCAACAAGCAGGAACTCAGCAACTTGCTGGATTCTATTCCGGACAGCAACCGCGACAACAGATATTATTTCAAAGCCAGAAAATATTTGTCACAAATAAATGATACTCTATAAAAATGAAAAAATTACTGATTATTTTTTTACTTGTAAATGCTACAATTTGTAATGCACAAAAAGACAGTCTTGACTATCAAAAAATAGCAAGCCGTCTTGACGGAAGCAAACCGCTTAACGAATTGGTTTTGCAATCGGCAAAATTGCTTTTAGGAAATCCGTATGTTGGTGGTACACTTGATATTAGCGACAAAGAAACGCTTGTAATAAATTTCGATAAATTCGACTGTGTAACATTTCAAGAAACATGCTCGGCATTGGCTTTAGATGCAAAATCCGCAAATCCAAGTTATTCTAATTTCAAAAACAAATTAGAAAGTATAAGATACAGAAACGGAAAATTAAACGGATATATTTCAAGATTACATTACTCAACTGACTGGATAAACGATAATTGCAAAAGAAACAATGTAAAAGACCTTACCAAAAGTTTGGGCGGAATTGTTTTGAACAAAAATATCAATTTCATGTCAACTCATGCTGCACTTTACAAACATCTAAATGGCAATCAACTGAATATCAAAGAAATAGTTAACATCGAAAAAAATATCAATCAAAATCATGTTAACTATATTCCAAAAAACAAAATCGCCGAAGTGAGCAAGAATATTGAATCAGGATGTTTAATTTTCATTACAACAAGCAAATTAGGATTGGATTTTGCACACGTGGGAATTTCTGAAAATTCAAACGGAGTTTTGAAAATGATTCATGCATCATCAACCGGCAAAAAAGTAATGGAAACACCTGTATCTCTTGCAGAGTATCTATCAAAAATTCAGCAATTTACAGGAATCGCAGTTTTACAATTAACAAACTGATTACCTGACAGCAAAATTGGAAATAAAAATCTCGGCAGTAAAAAAATTGGCAGAAGCCGCCGGAGATAAACATCGTCTTGAATATTGTACAGAAAAACGTTTCAACCTTACATCTACTCCAAATGAAAATCCCGGAAAAGGTGTAAGGTCAGAAACATATAAATCGTTGTGAGTCTGAAAATTAAACCCGGCTTTTACAGAAACAGGACTTTCAGGAAACAATTCTGTTGACAATATAATATGATTGACAAAAGAACGCATAAAGTCATCATCAAGTTTCGGACACTGCAAATCATGTAATGTAAAAGAAAAACGTAAAGGCGCATGAAGCAATATTTTGGAAATTCCAAATCGCAAATCCAATGGCAATTTTTCCCGCTCGTAAGCATATTTTGTTAACTGACAACCAAGATTCATAGCAGAAAATCCAAATGTAAGTTTCTGATTATCAATTTTGTAAATTAAGCCCAAATGAGATGCAATTCCAAATGAACGATATGTCTCCAAATGAGAAAAAATTGTAGAAAATGTAGCACCAAACCTCAAGTTTTTCAAGATGTTACGACTAAAAGATACAAACAAAACATGCTCTTTGCAATTGAAAGTTCCAAGTTGATTTCCAACATCGTCAAGTTCCTCAAAATCACCATAATTCAGAAATTCAACTCCGCCGGTTATCATCAAATCAGACCCGACTTTTGCTCCGTAAAGCATTGAGCCATAATTGATATCAGAAACGTATGAAATATAATTGAGCGATGCTGACATATTATCAAGACTGTCAACTAAAGCGGGATTGGAAAAAACAGAATTAACACCGCGCATATCTGCCGACGGAATAAAACCGCCTAACGATGCGTAATTACTTGACATATTGAGTCTTAAAAAAGAATAAATACTTTCTCCGCCAACTTGTCCGAACGAACAAACACTGTTAACAATCAACAACAATATGATATAAAACAATTTCATGATGCGAAATTGGGAATTTTTTTTTATTATTGTAACAATTTTTTGCCACCAACTTGAAAAATTAAATAATTTTGCAACGAGAAAAACAAATTATATGAAAATTAAGACAATTATAATTTCAGCAATTACAATACTGTTTGCGGCTTGCAACAACGACAACAAACAAGCGCAATCGAGTATAGATGAGAACTTTATCCAAGAAACGGATACTGTAGCGAAAGAGATTAACAAAGAAACTGAAGAGTTTTACCAAAAAGCAACAGAAGAAAATGATGCCGACAATCTAGCAAGATTTCTGGCAGGAAAACCGGTAGAAAAGTTTGCAACTTTACAAAATACTGAGCATTATAAAAATTACGCGAAAAAATGTAAACAACAATGGGAAGACCTCACGAAGAAAACTCTAAATCCAATTCAAAATTGGTGTAAACAAAACATCAAAGATTTCTATGAAGACAGTACATGTTTGTTTTATCCGTTTGGAGGTCCCGACATCGTTTTTGCAATGACTTTTTTCCCATACGAAGAAGATTACGTACTGTTTGGTCTTGAAAATCCGGGATTTATAACCGACCCGACAAAAATTTCTGATACCAAAATCCAAGCGTATTTAGATTCTCTGAATTATTCGTTCAGATACCTCAATAGATTTGGATTTTTTATTGCGGGACAGATGCGCGACGATTTCAAAAATGAACATCTTGACGGAACGCTTCACATCGTACTTTACACACTCGCGATGGAAGAATGCAAAATCACAAACTACAGAAATATTTATTTGGACGACCGTGGAAATATCAAAGAATCAGACGGTAATCCGGTAAAGCATCCTTATGGCTGGGAAATTGTTTTCAAAAAAGACGGCGAAGACAGAATACGAACTGTAAAATATTTCAGAATGGACATGAGCGACCCGCCAATGACCGGCAAAATGGAATTTCCGTTTTTCCTAAATTCTGTCAAAGAAAAAACTTGTTATCTGAAATCAGCATCGTATTTATTACAAGGTGTTGAATTCAAAATAATGCAAAAACTTGTTGTAAATCAATTTGATAAAATTTTGCAAGACGAGTCCGGATTGGCTTACGGCAATCTAAAAAAAGATTATGATATCCGACTTTTTGGAACATATTCAAGACCGTTGAAAGTTTTCTCTATTTTCAAACAAGAAGATTTGAAAAATGCTTTGGCAGCCAACAATTGCAAGGCACTTCCATTTAAAATCGGCTACGCATCGCAACTCAACGAATCGGTTTTGATGGCTTGTACAAGAAAAGATCCTAACGCTCCGAAACAAGAAGTTAAAAACGAAATTGAAAACAAAACAATAGCTTATACAGAAGAAATTGTTTACAAAGTACAATTCAAAGTTTCGTGGAAAAAGCTAAATGACAACGAGTTGAAAGGCATAAAAGATGTAGATTACTACACCGACAACAGCGCATACAAGTACACAGCCGGCAATTTTAAGTCAGAAAAAGAATGTCAGGATTTACTGAAAGAAATGCAAAACAAAGGTTACAAAGATGCATTTATTGTAAGATTCTGCAACGGAAAACGAATTAAATAAAACCATGAAAAACAGAATATTATTTATCGACAGAGACGGTACAATAATCAACGAACCGCCTACAGATTATCAAGTAGATAAACTGGAAAAATTCAGTTTCAAAAAAGGAGCAATCACGAGTTTGGAAAAAATAAGACGCTATACAAATTTCAAATTTGTAATGGCAACCAATCAAGACGGACTCGGCACCGATTCGTTTCCCGAAAAAGATTTTTGGCCATATCAAAATCTTATGCTTGAGACACTTGAAAGCGTTGGAGTAACATTTGATGATATACTTATCGACCGAAGTTTTGAATCAAATCCTCTGCCTACCAGAAAACCGGGAGTGGAAATGATGAAAAAATATATCAATGATACCGAAAATTATAACATCGAAGAATCTTTGGTAATCGGCGACAGACCAACAGATGTAATACTTGCAAAAAATCTTGGCTGCAAGGCTGTTTTTTTAGGTGAAGAAATACAACCTGAATTAGAAAAATATTGTCTAATAAAAACAACGTCATGGCAAGAAGCAGAACGCGCGATAATATCTTATAACAATGTGATAAAAATTAAACGCGATACCGCCGAAACAAAAATAGACCTGAAAATATATCCGGGAAATCCGGAAATCAAAAAAGTGGACACCGGAGTAAAATTTTTCGACCACATGTTAATGCAAATTCCGGTTCACGGATGTTTCGGAATGGATTTGTACTGCAAAGGCGATGTTGAAGTAGATGAGCATCATACAATAGAAGACGTTGCAATTGCGTTAGGTACAGCAGTAAACGAACTTTGGAAAACAAGAAAACTTATCAATCGCTACGGTTTTGAATTCAACCTCACAATGGACGATTGTTTGGCAAGCGTGGCAATGGATTTGGGCGGAAGACCTTGGTTGGTTTACGATGCTGATTTCATGAGAGAAAAAATCGGAGATTTCCCAACCGAAATGATTTACCATTTTTTCAAATCATTCTCCGACAACGCAAAATGTAATCTCAACATAAAAGCAACAGGTATTAACGAACATCATAAACTGGAAGGAATTTTCAAAGCATTGGCAAAATGTCTGAAACAAGCTATAAGCTATGATTTTACATTACAGACAATTCCTTCATCAAAAGGCATGTTATAAAAAATAAAAATGATAAAAAACAAAAAAATAGGCGTTGTATTACCCGCCTATAATGCAGAAAAAACACTGGAACGAACTTACAATGAAATCCCGTTTGACATCGTGGACGAAGTAATTCTTACCGACGATTGCTCAAACGACAATACTGTAAAAGTAGCTCAACAACTCGGCATTCGCAACATCATAAAACACGAAAAAAACAAAGGTTACGGAGCCAACCAAAAATCTTGCTACAAAAAAGCTTTGGAATTGGGTTGCGATATAATCGTGATGTTACATCCTGATTATCAATATACTCCCAAATTATTAAGGCCGATGTGCTACACAATAGCCGACGGAGCATACTCTGTAATAATTGCGTCAAGAATACTCGGCAAAGGAGCTCTAAAAGGCGGAATGCCAATATATAAATATGTGTCAAACAGATTTTTGACATTTTTTCAGAACTTCATGATGAATCAAAAATTGTCAGAATACCATACAGGATACAGAGCTTTCAGCAAAGAAGTAATAGAAAGTATCAACTTGGAAAAAGACAGTGATGATTTTGTTTTTGACAATCAAATGTTAGCTCAAATATTCTTTAACGGATACGAAATTGCAGAAATAACATGTCCGACCTTATATTTCAAAGAAGCTTCAAGCATCAATTTCAAAAGAAGTGTGAAATATGGAATCGGAGTTATGGGTACTTCAATTAAATATTTTTTGAACAAAATCGGGTTGTTACATTCTGATATCTTCAAAAAGCAATGACCCACTAATTAACTATGAATCCAAAAATTAACCTAAAAATATTATTAAAAACCATAACAATAGTTGTACTGCTAACAACAATAAATTACAAGACAAGAGCCCAAAACATCGGCTTTAAGACAGACACAACTATCATTGATTCACTTACTAACAGTGATGAAAGGGTGTATATTGTCTCTAACATAAATATAACCGGCAACAAAAAAACAAAAGAAAAAATAATACTACGGGAACTGGAATTTCAATCCGGAGACTCAATCACAGAATCCGGATTGAATGATGTTCTTGAAAAAAGCAGAAAAAATACTCTGAAAACTTCGCTTTTCAATTACGTTACAATCAATTGGGAATCAACAGGTATCGACAATTATATAAATATCAATATCAATGTGGAAGAACGTTGGTATCTTTGGCCTCAGGCAGATATTACACCTCACAACGGCAATATCAACGATTGGCTGAGAAATCCGGATATTAAGAAAATTGATTATTGTTTCGGAATTCAAAAATACAATTTCAGAGGCATGAAAGAATCAATCTACTTTGCAATAAAACGCGGATTCAATAATCTTTCTCAAATAGGATACTCTGATATAGCAATCGAAAAATCAAGAAAAAATCTTTTAAGCTTTAACATCAGTATTTCAAAAAGAAAATCATGCGTATTGGAAATTATTGATAATAAAGCAGAATATGCAGAATTTGAATCAATAAAAACAGCTTACAAAGAATACAAATACGATATTACATATACTTATCGACCGAAAATCAATACAGAAAATATTTTCAGTATAAACTACACAGATACACATATTTGTGACTCAATTGCCATACTCAATCCGGAATATCTCGGTAATGGCAGAACTAATATAAAAGCCATAAATTTGAAATACATATATCTTGTAGACAACAGAAGCTCAAGCTATTACCCTCTAAAAGGAAATTATTTGAAAGTAACTTTGGGTAAATTAGGAGTGTTCAGTCATGATATCAACACATTTTTCATAAAAACCGATGCAAGAATTTACACCGAAGTATTACCGCGATTCTATTTTTCAGCGCAAGGATATGTATCAACAAGTAGCAGTACAACACCGTTTTATTACAGAGAAACATTCGGTACAAAACCAAATGTAATGGCAGGTTACGAAGAAAGACAAATTGCCGGAAATACATTGACTTATATCAGAACTTCGTACAAATTTGAAATCATAAAACCACACATCTTATATTTAAGGAAACTGAATTTACCAAAATTCAACAAAATCCACTACGCATTATATTTGCATACATTTGCCAACTGTGGATACGCAACTGCTGAAAAGTCAGACTACGAAAACAAAAACCTTATGAACGATACATTCCTCGGAGCATGGGGCGCAGGTCTTGATTTGGTAACTTATTACGATAGAATTTTTAGTGTATATTACACAAGAAACCTCCAAGGTGATTCATATATCGGAATTGGAATAAAATCATTCTTCTAATTTTCAGGCATTTACAAAAGCTGAAAATTAATAATTTCAAAATTAGTAAAAAACAAAAAATAATTATGTAACTTTGAGGCGAAGATATTGGAAGTAAAAAAATCAAAACAAAAAAAATGAAAGTTGCAATATTCGGAAGAAAATTCTCAGAAAACTTCAACAGAAACATATACAAAATATTTGAAACACTCAACCGCAACAAATGCGAAATTTTTGTGTTTGAAGAATATTTTCAGTATATAGTTGATCATCTGTATTTTAAACCGAAAATATCAGGTACATTCACCAATAGCTTCAATATGCCGGAAGGATTAGATTTACTAATCAGCATAGGCGGCGACGGTACTATGCTTGAAAGTGTAACTTACGCAGTATCAGCAGATATTCCGGTAGTAGGAATCAATAGCGGAAGATTAGGATTTTTGGTACAAGTATCCGACGATACATTACAAAGTGCATTATCAGAAATACTTGAAGGCAGAAACACAATCGAAAACAGAACATTGATAGAAGTATCAAGCAGTAGCGAAAGATTCGATAACCTAAATCTCGCACTCAACGAGGTCACGATAATGAGAGTAAATACAAGTTCGATGATTAGTATAAACGTATACTTAAACGACGAATTTTTAAATACATATTGGTCAGACGGACTCATAATCGCCACACCTACAGGAAGTACAGCGTATTCATTAAGTGCGGGAGGTCCGATAATAATTCCGGGAAGCGGCAACTTTGTATTGACTCCGGTATCGCCACACAATCTCTCTGTAAGACCGATTGTTATAAGCGATGACAACGTTTTGAGATTAAAAGCCGAAGGACGTGAAAAAAACTATTTGGCAAGCGTTGACTATCGTCAGGCATGTCTGCCGTTTGAAGAAGAATTGACATTAAAAAAATCAACAAAAAAACTAAAACTAATAAAACTAAGCAATACAAACTTCTTTAACACTCTAAGGAACAAGCTTTTATGGGGTATGGATAAAAGGAATTAAAAAAAATTAACAAATTTAGCTCATAAAAAACAAGAAAAAACAAATAACTACGTTATAACAAAAAGGTGAACCAAAAAAGGCAAAAAATATTAATTTTATTATGAAAAAAATAGTAGTCTTAATAGCACTATTGTGTACGATTAGCGGAGTAAACGCTCAATCCAGACATTTAGATCAACACAGCATCTATTTTGGTGCAGGCGGAAATATGTTTATGGGAGATCTCGGTGGAGGCTCTCAAGATGCTGCCCATTTCTTAGGATTAAGAGACGTGGATTTAGCTGCATTCAGACCATCATTTTGTCTCGGATATGGTTACAAAGTATATGACAACCTTGCAGTTAGAGCAGGTGTAACCTATTCAAGAGTATATGGTGACGACAAAGAAACTCCAAGAATTTCAAGAGAATCGCGTAATCTTAATTTCAGAAGCGATATATTTTCAATAGGATTCAACTTAGATTATTATTTCGTAAAAGAAAAAGAAATCCCAAGATACGCAACTGCAGCCTTCTCTAAAAGAATCGCAGCATACTTTACTGTAGGTTTCGGATTCTTCCATTTCAATCCTCAAGGAGAATACCAAGGACAATGGTACGACTTGCAACCTTTGTGCACAGAAGGTCAAGGCACAAATATCACATATATACAACACAGAACAGGCGAACCTGATGTAACATTTACAACAGCAAGTGCACCTTATAAATTATGGGCTGCTGAAATTCCATTCGGATTGGGTGCTAAAATTGCTGTCAACAGAAAATTGTCTGTAAGTGCTGAACTTGCTTTCCATGCAACCACAACAGATTATATTGATGATTGCTCTACAAATACATTCAATTGGGAACAAGAAGGTCTTACACCTCCAAGCGAAATGACAATGATTATGGCTGACAAACGCGTTACAGCAGAAGGTGCAGATGCAGCACCATTAAAAACTGGTTGCATAAGAGGTGATTCCGGATACAACGATGCATACGTAACTTTTTTGATAACCGCTCATTATAAACTCATAAATAGATACGGTAAGCAAAGGAAACACTAAGAAATTAGATTTCTATATTTTATAATTAGTAATTTTGAGGCAAAAGTATAGGCTCATAAACTTCTATACTACAAACAGTTGAGATTATTTCACATAAAATGTTAAAAAAAAATAAAAACTTTTTCAATTTTTTAAATAGAAAAAAGAATAATTTCAAAAAATATTAATATATTTGCAGTCGAAAAATTTTAAACAGCTAATTATAAAATATAACATACGCCCGATAAAAAAGGCGAAATCTAAAAATATTAAATAAAAATTATGAAAAAAACGATAGCCGTATTACTTGCAGTAATATTTTCAGTAGGCTCGGCATTTGCACAACAAGCTCAATGGAAAAATTCAAGACACAGCGTATTTGCCGGCGGCGGTATCAACGTATTTATGGGTGACTTAGGTGGCGGTAGCGGAAAAGGTAGCCATTTCCTTGCATTCAAAGATATGGACAACAAAGCCACTAATCCTTCATTTACTATTGGTTATAAATACAAATTAACTGAACGTTTTTCTTTGAGAGCAAATGTATTATATTCAATTGTAAAAGCTGACGATGCTTCTTCTGAGAATGTATCAAGATATGAAAGAAACTTTAACTTTAAAAGTAACTTTTGGGATTTAGGTGGAAGCGTTGACTTTTATTTCATCAAGGAAAAAGAAGTTCCGGTTTACGCAAGACTTAGCTTTTGGAAAAGATGGTCTGCTTACGTTTTCGTAGGATTAAGCGGTTTGAGATACAACCCTAAAGGTCAAGATCCTTACACTGGAGATTGGGTAGAGCTCAGACCTCTTCATACTGAAGGTCAAACTACCGGTGTTGCTTACCAAACTTTGGACAAACACGGTAAATTGGTAACTGTAGAATCTGAAAAAGAATATGGCAAATGGACTTTATCTTATCCTTTTGGTATCGGTGTTAAATGCCAAGTAACTAGAAGATGGGATATCGGTTTGGAATTTGCTCAAAGATATACATTCTCTGACCATTTGGATGACTGCGGTAGCGACTACTATTTCAACTACGCTGAATTGGGTATTACTCCTCCAAGCGATTTAACTCCTATTATGGCTGATAAACACATGAATGAAAACGGTGAAATCGATCCGGAAAAATACTTAACCGGTAGACAAGGTCGTAGCAACTCTGACTACAGAGATGCTTATTGGACTCTTTTGTTAACTCTTCACTACAAATTCAAGAGCAACAAGGGTACTCCTTACAACCACAGACCAAAATATATGTAAGATTCATAATAAAATTAATATACAAAAAAACCGAACTGAATTTCAGCTCGGTTTTTTTGTGCCTCATCATGAAAGATACTACAATAATTGCAACTTCAAAATATCCCCGAATGACAACATCTTAATTTCTAAAACATCTCAAAACAAAAAATCCCTTACTTATCCGATAATCATAACTCGAACAAGTAAGGGAAATAATCTCTGTAGAAAATATATCCGAATTAATATTTTACCGGATATTTCAACAATCTGACATTTGCATCAAAATCTTTTGCTGCGAAAAGATAACTTCCTGATACAAAAACGTCTACACCGGCATCTGCCAACTTATAAGCGTTTGTATTATCAACGCCGCCATCTACCTGTATCAACGCTGAGGAATTATTTTTTAAGATCATCTCTTTGCAACGGCTGATTTTGGAATATGAATGCTCTATAAACTTCTGACCTCCAAAGCCCGGATTTACTGTCATAATCAAGACCATATCAAGATCTGAAACTATATCTTCCAACAATGTGACTGAAGTTGCAGGATTGAGCGCGATACCACACTTACAACCCATTGACTTGATTTGAGATACCAATCGGTGGATATGTGTACACGCCTCATAATGAAATGTCAACATCCCGGCACCCTCTTTGATAAACCTCTCGGCATAATTATCAGGATTTACTATCATAAGATGTACGTCCAACATCTTTTCTGAATGTTTCTTAAATGCCTTTACTACCGGCAATCCAAATGTGATGTTAGGCACAAAAACACCATCCATCACATCTATATGTACCCAATCGGCACTACTTTTATTGATTTTCTTGGCTTCCGACTCAATATTGGCATGATCACATGACAATATCGACGGCGATACAATCAAGGTTTTATCCATTTTTTATTACCTATTAATTTTTTTGCAAAATTAATAAAAGTATTTTTCCAAAATTGTTTTTCTATTACTAATTTTACACAATTATTTTTAGGAACATTAATTCTGTTATATCATGCACATCGCTATCGCAGGAAATATTGGATCAGGCAAAACTACGCTTACTAACAAATTAGCTAAGCATTACAACTGGACTCCTAATTACGAAGATGCGGAACAAAATCCGTATCTCAATGATTTCTATAATGATATGCCACGTTGGGCGTTTAATCTGCAAGTGTATTTTCTTCACAGCAGACTAAAAAAGATACTTGAATGTAAGAACTCAGGTCAACATGTTATCCAAGATAGAACTATCTATGAGGATGCGTATATCTTTGCCGCCAATCTTTATGATATGAATCTGATGTCCGAAAGAGACTACAGAAATTATCTCGATATATTTGAATTCACAACTTCACTCCTGCAAGCCCCTGATTTGCTTATATATCTGAGAGCAAATGTTCCTACTCTGATTAAACAGATTAAAAAACGCGGACGGCAATACGAACAAAGCATCAGCCCCGATTATTTAACCAAACTGAATCAAAAATACGACCTCTGGTCTCAATCTTATAACAGCGGTAAAATCCTTACTATTGACGTAGAAAATTTAGACTTTGCAAATTCTGACAAAGATTTTATTTCAGTAACCAAACTTATTGACGAGAAACTGAAATAATCTTTTATTTAATTTATAACTAATAACCCAATTACATGAAAAACAATTTACTAATGGCAATAGGTATTGCAGCCGTTACTATAAGCCTGCATGCCTGCTCCAACAAACAAAGCGACGAGAATTTCTCCCCGACGAAACAAGAATCGTGGATGACCGACGCTACCAACAACGCGAAACAAATTATCGCGAAATTGTCTCTCAAAGAAAAACTTGCTCAATTGCAATCAGGAAGTATTTATGTAATAAAAGATGCTTCCGACTCGTTGGGAAATCTCAATTTCGATTCGCTCAAAAAATACTATCCCTACGGAATGGGATTAATGAATATCGATTTCGGTAACACCCCGGGCGAAAAATACTGTAGAACAGTCAACTCACTGAAAGAGTACAACAACACTCTAAAAAATCCTATACCGATGATTTTCATAGGTGAAGGTCTTCACGGTCTTATGAGCATGGGTACTACAGTATTCCCTCAGGCAATAGCTCTCGGATGCAGTTTCGATACTACCCTACTCCGTCAAGTCTACGAAGTAACAGCCGAAGAAGCTAAAGCCAGAGGTATCAACATGCTTTTCTCCCCGATATTGGACCTCGCCCGCGAACCAAGATTCGGTCGTATCGAAGAGATGTATTCCGAAGACCCTTTCCTTTGCGGTATTTACGGCAAAACTGCTGTTGAAGCTTTTCAAAATGAAGGTAGCAACGGTCAACTGCAAATGGCTGCCACTCTCAAACATTACATGGGACACGGTCAAGTAGAAGGAGGCAGAAACGTGGCGGCTTATACCGGCTCGGCAAACGATCTCATGAACAACCATTCCGTACCTTTTGAGATGTGTGTAAAAGCCGGTGTGGCTTGCGTTATGCCTGCTTACAACGATGTATGTGAACTACCCGTTACTATCAACGAATGGTTACTCAAAGATGTTTTAAGAAAACAATTCGGATTCAACGGTCTTGTAGTATCCGACCAAAACGCCGTAGACAGGATGTATGATGTCAACCATATCGCATCATCTTACCAAGAAGCCGCTGAGATGTCTATCAAACGCGGTATTGACATCGATATTATCGGTCGAGACGGAACATACCAATTGTTGGAAGAATCTGTAAAATCCGGAAGACTTTCAGAAAAGGTAATTGACAACGCTTTGCAAAATCTCTTAATCTTAAAATGGCGTTTGGGATTGTTTCAAAAGGACGAGCCTACCGACATCGCTTACATGAATAGCGTAACAAACAATCAATCTCACAAAGATTTAGCTCGTGAAACAGCAAGAAAGACTATGGTCTTACTCAAGAACGACGGCACTTTGCCTTTGGACTCCAATTCAATAAAAAAAATCGCCGTAATTGGTCCTAATGCCAACACTCTTGACTATGGCGGATACACAGCTGAACCCGTATATCCCGGAGTTACGGTTTTCGACGGTATCAAAAAGTTCGCAGAGCCCAAAGGTATCAAAGTAAACTACGCCGAAGGTTGCCGCTTGTCCAACTCCCCTATCGGATTTTGGATCAATGATAATCAGGAACTTATCTCGGAGCAAGAAGCTACAAAGCTAATAAACGAAGCCGTAACAGTTGCTAAGAATTCCGACATCGTGATACTTTGTATAGGCGAAAACGTTTCGTATTCCCGCGAGGCATGGGGCGAAAACCACAGAGGCGACCGCGACAATCTTGAGCTATTAGGATATCAAAACCTGTTAGCTCAGAAGATAAAAGCAACCGGCAAACCCGTTATAACACTCATGTTCGGAGGTCGTCCGCTAAATATCAGACCCGTTTTACAAAACTCCAACTCTTTGGCACAGTGCTTTTATCTCGGTCAGGAGTGCGGTAACGCTGTTGCCGACGTACTATTCGGAAAATACAATTTCGAGGGAAAACTCTCAGTATCAATGCCACAATCAGCAGGTTCGATTCCGTGTTATTACAACATGAAACCAAACCGTTTCCGCAGCTATATCTACGAAGAGAGCGGCGACACTATTTTCCCGTACACATTCGACACAGTCAACAACAAGTACAACTACGTAGAACACTCTTGGGAACCGCCTGTCAACCACGCAGTTTTCCCGTTCGGTTACGGACTTAGCTATACCAAATTCCAAATATCAGAGCCTACTTGCGACAATTATAAACTCTCTAAGCAAGAAACTGTTACAATAAAAACCACAGTGAAAAATATCGGTGACAGAGAAGGCGCAGAAGTAGTACAACTCTATATTCGCGACGAGTTTGCAAGCGTAGTCCGCCCGATAAAAGAGCTTAAAGCATTTCAAAAGGTTTACTTAAAACCCGGAGAATCAAAGGATATTGAGTTCAAAATCACTCAAAACGACTTGAAATTCTACAATCAGAAGCTCGAAAAGATTTTTGAACCCGGCAATTTCTTAGTTTATGTAGGCTCCAGCTCAAGAGACCGCGACCTCAAGATGACTCATTTTATAATGGAATAATTCACTTCCCATATTATTCTGATGCACGGCAGTCAATTGATATTCAGTTGACTGCCTTTTTGTTTTATATAACATGTCAACAAAATCCGTTAAATGCCAAGGGAGAGGATATTTTTTACAAAAAAAATATTACATCGGGGCGAGATTCTGACTTTCAACCTGTTAACAATATTAATATCGGGTCACGGTTCTGACTTTTTTCTCAAGAAAATTGTTATATCAGGTTACGGTTCTGACATTTTACTTCAAGAAGATTGTCACATCGGGTAGCGGATATGACTTTTCACCTGAGGTAAATTGTCACATCCGACACCCGATATGAGTATCAACACCGAGTAAATTATCAGAATCACCACCGGATATGAATATTGTTGACAGGTAAGATGTCAGAACAGTAACCGGATGTGACTTTTTACATCATATCAAATATCCCAATTACGTGAAACTCCGAATTGTTTTACTGTAACAAATATCCCAATTACAATCGGATTATGATTATATCATCAATTCGATAATCCGTAGAATTGTAGCGTGTAACGTCTTATGGCAATGCGAAACAGCCGTCGTAACATCCCGCCGTTTTTTCCAACACAAGAAAATATCTAAACTGCTTCTCTGTTGCGGTATGCGAGCCAGATGCCGGCAAGAAATCCGAACAGATGCGCTTCCCAAGATATTGACGGATTGCTCGGCAACACGCCCCAGATAACTCCGCCGTATAGGAAAAATATTATTACTGAGATGATTATGGTTTTCAAACTGCGTCGGAATAATCCTATTGAAAGCAAAAATCCCAACAAGGCGAATATCACTCCCGACATCCCGATATGATAGCTTGACCGCGCTAAGAGCCAAACTAACAATCCGTCAAGAAGGGCTGATTGTATCCATATTTTCCATGCTATTTCGCGGTACATCCAAAAAAGTACAAGTGTTAAAACAAAGATACCGCCCGTGTTGGAAACTATATGCGACAATCCGCCATGTATAAACGGCGCAAAGATTATTCCCCACAGACCGTCAAGATGTCGGGGAAGGATTCCGAATGATGCAAATTCGCCGGGAAAGATAAAGTCTAATAAAAAACTCAGCCACATCAATACTACGATGAAGCCGGAAATTATTGCTGATTTTAGCATTGTTTACCTCCTTTTTATTATAAATAATCAACAAAAACTGAATTTCGTTTGGCAGGAAACTCAGTTTTTGCAGGTTTTGAGTGTTTTTCTTTGTTGCGGATTGTCAGACTGTTATCTTGAAGTAAGATGTTAAAAACCTAAAGATTAAAACTTTTTCATTACTTCAAAGAGTTTGTCGTTCTGCTCAGGTGTCCCCACTGTAATACGGATACAGTTTTGACACTTTGGCATACTATGTCTGGACCTCAGGATGATTCCGTTTTTGAGTACAAAATCCATAAGTTCTTTGTGACGAGGGGTTTTTATCATGAAGAAGTTGGAGTCTGAGGGGTAAATTTTCTCGATGTACGGGAGTGAAGAAAGATTTTTCATAAGTCTTTCGCGCTCTGATATCAAGAGAGTTACCTGTTTTTGGAATCCGTCTAAGTCCTGAAGCTTCTCGATAATTGACTTTTGGGTAAAACCGTCCATATTGTACGGCATTTTTACTTTGTTTACCATCTTAGCCAATTCTTCTGACATGTATCCGACTCCTGCTCTTAGCGATGCTAAGCCCCATGCTTTGGAGAAGGTTTGTACAACTACCAGATTGTCAAAATCTTTGAGGTACTTGATACATGATTCCATGTCAGCAAAATCGTTGTAAGCCTCGTCTACAACTACCAATCCATTGAAATTTTTTACTAGTTCGAGTATTTTATTTGTATCAAAAGCCTTGCCTGTGGGGTTGTTGGGCGAGCAGATTATTATAATTTTGGTGTTTTGGTCTGCTTTAGCCAAGATGTCAGAAGGAAGAAAGTCAAAATCGTCGTCTAACATCACTTCCCGAAACTCCACGTCGTTGAGACAGGCGAGTGTGTAATACATCCCATAACTCGGAGCAAGCGAAATTACATTATCTTTCTGAGGATTGCAACTAATTCTGTAGAGTAAATCGAGAATTTCGTCGCTGCCGTTACCCATAACCATGTTGGCAACTTTTACACCTTTGATATTAGCTAATAAGGTTTTTGGGTCAATCTGCAAGGGGTCGGGGTAACGGTTCCAATTTCCGTAGGGGTTTTCGTTGGCATCCAAGAAGATGTAATCTCCTTTAGCTACCAAATCTCTGGCTGCGGAGTATGCCTCCATATCCCATATATTTTTGCGGACAAATTTTTCTAAGTTCATATTGTTCGATTTATTTAAGTCTGACAGTTACAGCGTTTTTGTGAGCATCCAATTGTTCGGCGGCTGCCATAGTTTCGATAGCGGGACCTATTGTACGGATACCTTCTTGCGAGATTGTTTGGAAGGTGATTTTTTTCATGAACGAATCCATGTTGAGACCGGAATAGGCTTTGGCGGCAGAGCATGTAGGGAGTGTGTGGTTTGTACCTGATGCATAATCTCCCGCGCTCTCGCATGCGTATTCTCCTATGAATACACTACCCGCATTTACAACTTCTTCGGCGAGTTGGATGGCGTCAACAGTGTTGATTACCAGATGTTCGGGTGCCCAAAGGTTGGTAAGTCTTACCGATTCGTGATTGTTTTTTGTAACAACGGCAAAACTGTTTTCAAAACTTTTGGCGGCGATATCTTTTCTTGGCAGCAAATCCAATTGTCGTAATGCTTCCTTTATGATTTCGTCCTTCTTGGATTCGGAGTCTACGAACAATCCGACTTGAGAATCCAATCCGTGTTCGCACTGAGAGAGCAAATCGGCAGCTGCATATACGGGATTTGTCTTTTCGTCGGCAATTACAGCCAATTCACTCGGACCGGCAGGCATATCGATTGCGGTTTCCGATGAGTTGACGAGTTGTTTTGCTACGGTTACGAACCTGTTGCCGGGTCCGAATATCTTGCTGACTTTCGGTACTGTCTCGGTTCCGTAAGCCATGGCGGCTATAGCTTGAGCTCCTCCTATCTTGAAGACTTTTGTTACGCCCAACAATTTAGCACAGTAAAGCACTACGCTATTGATACTTCCGCCACTACGCGGAGGCGAACAGAGTACGATTTCCTTGCAGCCCGCCAACTTCGCAGGTATTGCAAGCATCAATACTGTAGAAAACAGCGGTGCACTGCCGCCGGGGATATAGATTCCTACTTTCTCGATACCGACTGCCTTTTGCCAACATACTATGCCTTTGGAAGTTTCAACCTTTGTTACTTCTTTTTGTAATTGAGATTTGTGAAACTTCTCGATATTGTCTTTTGCGAGGAGTATTGATTTTTTCAACTCGTCGGGAACTTCGTTTTCAGCTTGGTCGAGTTCATCTTGAGTAGTGAGAAGATTCTCGGGACATGACTTATCGAATTTTAAGGTAAGTTCCTTAACAGCCTTGTCGCCGCCGGCTTTTACTTGTTCGAGAACAGATTTTACAATCGGTTCTATTTCCTGAACTTGAGATGCCGGTCTTTTTGACTTCTCCAAGAACTCGGCATCATTTGTATATTGTATAGTAAACATCTGCTAATAAATATAAAATGTAATACAATAACAGATATTTTACAAAATCATCTTTTCGATAGGTACAACCAAAATACCTTGCGCACCAGCGGCTCTGAGTTCGTCGATAATGCCCCAGAATTTGTCCTCCTGAACCACAGAGTGAACAGAAACCCAATCGGAATCAGCCAAAGGAAGTACAGACGGGGATTTCATACCGGGAAGAAGTTTAATAATATCGTTGAGTTTTGCTTTAGGAGCGTTGAGAAGGATGTATTTATTAGATTTGGCAGCGTGGATGGCGTGGATTCTAAACAAGAGTTTGTCGAGGATTTCTTGTTTTGCGGCAGAGAGTTTTTCGTTTTTGATAAGCACCGCTTGAGAGTTCACCATTTTTTCTTTCTCCACCAAACCGTTGCTCAACAATGTAGAACCGGTAGAAACGATATCGAAAATCGCGTCAGCCAATCCGATTACCGGACAAATTTCCACAGAACCGTTAATTACATGAATATCAGCATTGATATTGTTGTCTGCCAAAACTTTTTTCAGGATATTAGGGTAAGTAGTAGCGATTTTTTTGCCGTTGAACCATTGCAGACCGTTGTAATTGGCGTCTCTTGGGATAGCGAGCGAAAGTCTGCATTTACCGAAACCGAGTTTTTCAGCGACTTCTACTTGTTGACCTGTTTCCCAAATCACATTTTCGCCCACGATACCAGCGTCAGCCACGCCGTCAGCCACACACTGAGGAATATCGTCATCTCTGAGGTAGAGAATATCGATGGGGAAATCGGGCGAGGAAGCAAACAACAAACGTGAACTTGCATTTGATGCGCTGATTCCGGCTTTTTCAAACAGTTCGATAGACTTGTCGCTAAGGCGTCCGGATTTCTGAATAGCAATTTTTAATCTTTCCATAATGTAGAAAATAATTTATGATTATAATATTTAATAGTTAATTACTGTAATACAAACAAAAAAGGCCGAATCACAATTCGTAGTGCGATTCGACCTTATATTTCCTAAAACGAAATTATCCTCTGAAAACTATAATTTTCGGTTAATCGCACAGCAAATCGGCTCCGCCATGATGATGGTGAAGATGATGAAATGCGATATGCGAATTGAATAATTTCATTTGTTGTGTTTTTTTACCAAAAATATCTGTGCACAAAAGTAGTGTTTATTTTTGAAATTATGCAATAAAAAACGAATTTTTTTTCATTTTTTAATATTAGTCGCGAAAATGTTTGGATGTTAAATGATGTTTAGCAAGTTCGTTTTTATAATTGTTGATATTTTTTATGATTTTTACACCTCGCTTGTCACCCAAATCGTTAACTTTGTTAGCATAATCTTCAGCTACGTCAAATATTTCTAAGGCAAGATAGATATTTGCCAATCCGCACAGCAAATCAAGTTTGGCAGATTTCTGCTTTTTTTCTGTAACGGACATCGCTTGTTCGCAATCTTGAATAAAGTGTATCCAGTCTTTGAGACATTGTGTAGTTTCCTCGATACCTTCTTCTGCACTCAACTGTCCGAAACAAGATTTTATCTGCTCTTTAGCAAGTTTGTACTTATTATAATACTGAGATTTTTTGCTGTCTAAAAGCCAAACAGCAGCAGTTTCTCTGTCACGACCGTAAACATAACGATGGTTAATCAACGACTGACTATTTTTGTAGCAAGTATCTAATATTGCGTTGGTTAAACCAGAAAGAATAAACTGTTTGTTGTCAAGATAATACTCATGAGCATCGCGAGGATCGTAAAAACCGCGATCGCCTACCCAGTGATAAATCAAGGGTTTGTCGTATGAGTTACGAGAATTGTTAGAATAATTGCAATAACCTTGCGGCGAATTGATTTCCACATCTATAGGAAGAAGGTAATCTATTGCCGGATAGTATTTTCTTACCTCTTTGGTTTCTCCGTGTTTTGTTACAGTGGTTATTTCTTCAAACTCATAAGATTTCAAAATCTCGAAATCATAGACTTTAAAAGTGGTAGTCAAATAAGGATTTTCGTTGTCGTAAGTCCAACCATACGGGCAAAAATCATCCGCAAGTTTCTGAAAATCAATATTTCGCTTGGTAGGTTTTGAAGCATCGAGACTTATTGCGTAAGTTCTTCGTTCGGGTTCTACATAATATGTCGGCAGATGTCTAACCGAAAAGCCAACCCAAAATTTGTCTGTAGAATATTGAGCTAAAGCATTGAGGCTCAACATCGCTGCAAATACAAAAAATATAATTCGTTTCATATAAAAATACTTTAGAATTTTATATTAATCTAAAAGATGTTTTAATTAAAAATATTTGTGTTGAAAACTCCGCAAATATAATGTATATTTTCAATACCGACAAACAGCTTTTTACCAGAAAAATATCCGTAAAAAAAATCACTAATCGTTAACAACGGTTACGATGCTACGAGTATTATCGCCTTTTGACTTTTGAACACGGATTTTTGCCGAGATTCGCTCCTGAAGTTCTTTCACATGAGAGATAATTCCAACCTGACGACCTTGAGATTTTAATTTTTCAAGCATTGTAATTACATGATTGAGAGAATCTTCGTCCAAAGTTCCGAATCCTTCATCGATAAACAAAGTTTGTGATTGTACACCGTTTTGCATCATATCGCTGAGTCCCAACGCCAAACACAACGAAACCATAAAACTTTCGCCGCCCGATAATGTGGATGCCGGCCGCTCGAAACCCATTTCTAAGTCGTTAACAAAGATTGCCATCGATTCGCCTTGACATGTAAGTGTATACTTATCCATAAGTCGGCTAAGATTATAATTTGCGCTTTCCAAAAGTGTCTTCAAAGTGTAATTCTGCGCCAAGATTCTCAATCTCTTACCGTCCGCCGAACCCAAAATCTCTTTCAATACCGACCAATCATTGAATTTTTCGATTACTTTTGACAATTTTTCCGTCGTAAGTTTGCTACGCGACATTTCAGAATTATTCTTTTCCAACAAAATTTCTATATCTCGCAATTGGTGGTTATCTTTTTCAGTTTCAGACTTTTGAGATTCCAAAAGATTTTCAAGTTCAGCGAGTTCTGACTCTGACTTTCCGGGCTTTTCATCATGTTTCAACAAATTGTCAGAAGCATCCTTTTTTGACTGTTCGGCTTTTGTAAACCGCTCATCAACAGCAGAAATCTCGTCTTTTAACTTTTGCAAAGAGCCGGAAGGATAGTTCAACAACGATTTAATCTTGTCAGCATCCAAACCCAAATCAGGATTTTGGGAATTAATATCAAGAATAAGTGTATCGATTTTCTCCTGACCGGATTTCAATTTGTTGCTGAGTTCATCCTTTTGTCCGAAGTGATTTTTGAGATCAGTTTCAAGCGATGAAATATTTTGCGGCAAACTTTCAAGCTCGGTTTCGCTACAAGTAGAAGATTCAACAACAGCTTTTTCGCTGAAAAATTTACCAATATTTTCAATCCGTTTGCAACTGTTTTCAAGTTTATCCAGAGTTTCTTTCTTTAACTTTTTATCTTTAACAGTTTCTTTCAATGTATTGAACTCTTTTGCTTTGTTATCAATAATATTTTTGAAAGAAATATAATTGCAATCAATAGCGTCAAAAGTTTCAGGCTTGGTTAAATATTTTTTAAGCTCAGTTATAATGGCAGTTTTTTCCTTTGTAACGATTTCCAAATTATTGGAATACTCAGTTACAGAATTGTTCAACAATGCAATATTGCTTTCAATTTTCTGCTTTTCATCTTTAGAAATATCAAGTTTTTTCAACGCCGAATCATATTCCGAGCGAGATTTATTCAGCTCGTTGCTAAGTTTTGTATGAACTTGCTTTTGGGAATTCAGCTCCACTTTTGCCGTCTCAAATTTGGCATTCAATTCCGGAAGAACTTTCTCCAGCTCATCAACTGAGGACATATTTAAATTTTCCTCAGTGTTGAAATAAGTCACAGCCTTCTGCAAATGCGTTCCAAAATTGGTTAATTCACTTTCAAATTTTTCCAATTCCGGCTTTTCTCTCAAACAGGATTCTTCCAAAGTTTTAATCAAATTGTTCTTCGTACCGATTTCTGTTTGAATATTTCTTAGTTTAGATTCGGATTCTTTTCGCTGATTTTCAATAGTTTCCAATTGTGATTTAAAGAAATCTTCCACATGACTTGCATACGGATGCTCCAAACTACCGCAAACGGGACACGGCTGTTGAGGTTTCAGATTGCTCCGCATTTTCTCAACACTCTCTGTAGCAGCATCTTTAAGATTTTGATAAGTCTTTGTAACAGTATCAAATTCTGTTTGAGCCTTGATAGATTCGGTATTAAGAGCTGTTAACTGATTTTTTGCATTTAAAATTGATGCCTCATTATCAGCTATCAGTTTTCGAGACTTCTCGCAATTAGCTTTTGAATTGTTGTAATTTGTAAATAAATTCAGAGTTTTTGAGATTATAGAAATTTTTGTTTCAAGTTTCTCGTAACTTGAATTAATATTCTGAATATCAATTGCATTAAGTTCTACCGATTTATTATCAACAGTCAACTTCAATGATTTCAACAAGTTATCCAAATTTACGAACTCAGCAGATTTTTGTTGCAACGTTTTAGTTAAAATATCAATCTGCTTTTTACTGCTTACTATTTTTGTATTCTCGTCAGTAATTTTGGTGTTGACATTATGATAATTCTCAAGAAGCGAATCTATTGTCTGAATATTTTCATAAATATCCTTTTTGAGCGACATGTTGTTGAACTTTTGTTCCAAGTCCTCGATTTCCAATCCCAACGCCGAATTGGTTTTACGAAGATACAAAAAGTCAGCAAAATATTGATAATAAGAATTTTGCAAGTTCAAAAAGTTACGTTGCAACCTCTGAATATCTTGATTTACCTCGCCGAGATTATCGTACAACGGTCTAAATCCCGATTCAACAATTTCCAACTGTTTCACAACAAGTCTGTCAGGCTTAGAATTTTCAACTGCTTTTGTCGCGTTTTCCAATTCCGAAGTCTTTTCTGACAATGTTTTTACCAAATCAATATAAGTTTTCTTCCAATTGATTTTTGTAACGATTTCATCAGAAACCTTCTTGTGTTGCTCAATCGAGTTTTTAACTTTTGAAATATTTTCGTTTGCCGCAGAGATTTCCTCATCTGTCAACAACTTGATATTCTGAAGTTCAGATTCCAACACCTCTTTTTCCGACTTGCAATCACGATAATTATCATAAATCTTTACCGAAACTTTTTCATAAATATCGGTATTCGTCAGCATTTGGAGAATCTCGGATTTAGTTTCTTTGTCAGCATAAAGAAATTTTGAAAACTGATTCTGAGCCAACATCACGCAACGGATATAACGGTCGAAATTCAAGCCGGTAAGTTTCTCAATCCGAGTTCTAAATTCTGTTTGTTTCTCGGTAACAACTTCAAAGTTGTCATCACCTTTTTTACTGATATACAAAGTATTACCGGCCGGCATCAATGTACCGTCCGTTTTCTTATGCGCACGGTGAACCGACCATTCAGCCTTGTAAATTTCATGATTCTCGGTTTCAAAAATTGTTGACGCCGAAGCCTCTGCCGCACCATAACGAATGATATGACGTGTATCATCGGTTTTCCTAATCGATGAATTTTCCATCTCGATGTCTTCGCCCGCGATATTTGAAAAACGCGGTGTCTGACCGTAAAGCGAAAGACAAACTGCATCTGTTATTGTACTTTTACCCGCGCCGGTGTCACCGCAAATGAGAAACAATGGTGAATTTTGCAATGGTCCGTTACTGAAATCAATTTCCGCATCAGCCAAGGTTGCAAGATTTTTTATGATGATTTTACGGATTTTCATTTTACTGATTTTTTTAATTAAAATTGTCCAAAATATCTTTCAACATCACGACATATTTGTCTTCCATTTTACATTTTTGCTTGTTCATGTAAATTTCCTTAATGATTTCAAGCGGATCGGCATGACGAAATTCCTCAGCCGAAAGATGTTTTTGCTCGCTCCTACCCTGCTGTTTTACGATGTTTTTCTTAAAAGTACAAAACTTTGCAGCTTTAGTTTTCAAACAATTGATAATCTGAGCTTTGGTATCGGGATTAATATCTTGTTGTAACAAATTTACTTCAAGATACATTTTCTCATCGTCGGGAATTTGCAAAAGTTGCTGTTTCACGTCATTAAAACTTTGCGGCTCATCAGGAATTGTTTTCAGCGGAATCAACTGAGGAATATTACAAAGTTTTATGCCGTTGATACTATTACCGTTAAATTCTATTACAGCAAACGAATGTTTGTAATCCTTTTCGGCAAACGAAAAAGCAATCGGCGAACCGGAATATCTTACAGCCCGATTGCCGTCCACGGGTTGAGGCTTATGGATGTGACCAAGCGCAAAATATGTAAAATCCGAAGGTAACTCGGCTGCGTTGATACTATCTTGACCGCCTACTTGATCTCCGGCAATAGAAGTTGAATACTCTGCATTGGAAGTTGTAAGATGACCGGTAGCAATTATCGGAATGTTTTTATCACCACGAAGTTCAATAGCAATTTGCGCAACATCCTGATAAAATTGCGAAACACTTATAGGGTGACTCATTGAATCATACAAATCACCACGGCGCAAAAACGGGACGGCACATATTATGGCAGCAGGTTCTCCATTTTTACTGATTTCAAAAACCAAACTGTTGTAATCTATATTACCATCAATTTTTGCAACACTGCCTATCACGATTGTTTTCTGACTGAGTAACACTTCTTTAGGAGCGTTAAGATACGATGGCGAATCATGATTGCCCGCCGTAATTATAATGTCCAAATCGCTAAACTCAGAATGTAAATCACAAATAAGTTCGTAATATCTTTTCGCAACAGCATTTCCCGGACTTGCCGTATCAAATACATCTCCTGCAACAAGTAGAATATCAATATTTTCGTTACATATTACAGATTTCAATTCAGAGAAAAACAACTCGAACTCTTCCGTGCGGTCGTATGTGTACAAATCTTTTCCCAAATGCCAATCGGCAGTGTGCAAAACTTTTAGCATATCCAATTGTGTTTTTTAATATACAAAGATAAACATTTTTTGAATTTATAATCCAACTATTAATCAAACAATCATAAGTAATTTTACCAACTAATTCATATTCGGAGGATTACACTGCTAACGAAAAGAAGTCAAACACACTAAAAAAACGAAAAAGCGGCTGCCATTAATTAATGACTGCCGCTTCCTAAAAATAATTTTTAAAAGAATCTTCTCAGAACTTACTTTGTAGCTTCGATAGATTTTTTACGGAATTCTTTTGTAAGTTTTTCCATAGCCAAAGATGCTTTACGTGCACGACCACCGGCAGCTTTGTTACCATCTTTTGTAAGGAGTTCTGCGTTCTTTACGAATTCATCGTATTGAGCTTTCAATTCTTCTACTAATTTTGCTACTTCTTCCATTTTTGTGATGTTTTAAAATTAAAGTTTGCTTATGTTTATCGCTGCAAATGTACATAAATAATTTTACAATCCTAATAGTTATCAAACTATTTTTGAAAAAATATTAAATTATTTTCAGTTTTTTCCCTTGTAATTTCAAAAGTTTTTTATCATTTTTTATCTAAAAATCATTTTGTCACAAATGGTTATCGGGATTATTTTAATTATTGATGCATCTCCTCGACAAATAAAAATCACAAAGTTTTTTTTTAACATCGAAACCAACAGGAAATACGGATATTATAAAAACAAAGAATAAAAAACGCCGGAGTTTTCGATTCCCAGGCGTTAATGCAATTATTATGTGAGACTTGTTATCCTACTATTTTTTCTCTGTAAAATATCCCGGAGCGGATTCTCCGCCGTCGATTTTGGCATATTCGTAAGTTACTTTTTCGGGATTGAACTTAGTACCTTTGCCGCCTACAAGATTAGGACAATCAAAAAACATTGAGTATTCGTCATTTTTAGCTGATTTTGTTGTCCAATCTTTGCCTACATATATCTTAGTCAGATTGCTACAATTGTTAAAAATGTTAGAAAAAGATTCTATTTTTGACGTGTTGAAATTACTCAAATCAATTGTTTCCAATCTGTTAGCACCGTAAAACATACCCCATAAACTTTCAAGACTTTCTGTATTGAAATTGCTCAAATCAAGATTTTTAAGACCAACACAATTTGCAAACATGTGTTTCATACAATTTACTTTTTTGGTATTAAAAGTGCTAAGATTTATGGATTTAAGTGCGCCGCAGCTTGTAAACATACTTGTCATATCTTCTACATTTTCTGTATTGAAACTGCTCAAATCAATACTTTTAAGTTTGTAGCATCCGCAAAATAAACCTCCCATATTGGTAACGGATGATGTATTGAAATTTTTGATATTGACAATTTCCGTAAGATTTGAAAATCCCTCAAAGCAACTGGAGCATATTTTGGGAGAATAATTTTTGAATGAGTCATCGAATACTACCTTTGTAACATTCACGGCAAAAGGATTTAGAGCGAAAACTGAATCTTGTTCAAAACCCGAAACATTGAAGTAGGCATTTTGCGGATATTTATCATTGTAGTAGAATGTTAATACGCCGTTGTTGAATACTACGTATGGTTTTGCGCCTGAGTATTTGGGCATCTGTTTCTTGATTGAATTCTTCTATATATTTCGAGGCGTCCCACTTATCTCCCACATAAATATTTTCCAAATTTATACAACCGCCAAACATAAATTCCATGTTTGTAACTTTTCTTGTATCGAAACTGCTAAGGTCAAGAGAGGTTATATGGATACAATCAGAAAACATCCTGCCCATATCTGTAACATCCTCGGTGTTAATATTTTCTAAGCCCTTAATAGTTCTAAGCTCATCCATACCATCAAACCACGAATAACAAGTAGTAGGCTTAAATTTAGCAAAAGATTTGTCAATCACAATAGTTTCAGCGAAGTACCAAGCGTCCATCAGACCCAAAAGATTCATTGATTCTGTTGCAAAAAGTAAGTTGTGTCTTTCCCTAAAAAACGTTGACTCACAACATTGAGTTCAATATGTATAAAGACAAAACCGAAAAACGTCAAAAGTATTACGATGAAGTGATACGTTTGCATTTTGAAAAAGGCTACGGCGAAGACCGTATAGCAAAA
>JAFXZT010000150.1 GCA_017541145.1 Bacteroidales bacterium
ATAATTCAAACGTTGCATAATTCTGACGTTGTTCGTATTGAGACGTTGTACACAACGTCTCTACAGCAACCAAACGTACAATAAATTTGAACAATCCGTACAATAAATTAAAACAATTCGTCCAATAATTTTGGACATCTGTCTGCGTCAATGCCGTAGAGACGTTGTGTACAACGTCTCCTCAAACGTTAAAAAATTTTTTTTAATCATAAACATCATTATTACTCGCCTAAAGAGAAAGACTAGTGTTCATCAACATCATTACTACTCGCCTGGAAAGAAAGACTTGTGTTGATGAACATCATTACTACTCGCCTAAAGAGAAAGACTTGTGTTCATCAACATCATTACTACTCGCCTGGAAAGAAAGACTTGTGTTGATGAACATCATTACTACTCGCCTGAAAAGAAAGACTTGTGTTCATCAACATCGTTACTACTCGCCTGAAAAGAAAGACTTGTGTTGATAAACATCGTTACTACTCGCCTGGAAAGAAAGACTTGTGTTGATGAACATCATTATTACTCGCCTGAAAGAAATTATGATGTTCATCAACACAAGTCTTACTCGCCTGAGAAGAAATTATAATTGTCTTTTTACATCCAAAATATATTCTCAGGACAGAAAAAATGTATGATTGTTGGTAAAACAGATTTGACTCGAAAAAGTTTTAACCTTGAAGTATTATACCGCTTTTCTCCAACTCACCGTCTACTGCCGGATAATATTTGTAGAGTTTTAATGTAATATCTGAAATCTCAGGAAACTGTATTTTTACGGAATGTAACATCCGATAGGCTAAGTTTTCAATTAAATTACACGGCTTAAATGTCTCTTTTTTAATAACATCGTATATCAATGAATAATCAACAGCATCTTGAAGATTGTCACTAAGTCCTGAGGTAAGGGTATCGCAATTGTAAGAGATGTCAACTGTAATATCGTTGCCTTGATTGCGCTCTTGGATTGTTGTACCGATGTTTACTCGGAATTTCATACCTTCCAATAATATTCGTCCCATAGTAGTTTTGCGTAAATTAATAAAAAATTTTTATGCAAAACTAAATAAAAATGATTTAGTTTTGATATATTTGCGGCTCAAAAAATTAAATTTATTGTTGCGGAAACATTATGGAAGACCACAGAATAGAAAACACAACAGAAAAACCACAGCTCAATTTTATCGAACAGCTGGTTGAAAAAAATCTTGAAGAAGGTAAAAACGGTAAAAGAGTACAAACCCGTTTCCCTCCTGAGCCTAACGGCTATTTGCATATCGGACACGCTAAGGCAATCGCTTTGGATTTTGGTATTGCTAAGAAATATAACGGTGTCTGCAACTTGCGTTTTGATGATACAAATCCCGTAAAAGAAGATACCGAATACATGGATTCTATCAAAGAAGATATCCAATGGCTTGGTTATAAATGGGGTAATGTTTATTACGCTTCTGACTATTTTCAACAACTTTGGGATTTTGCTGTAGAACTTATTAAACGAGGCAAAGCTTACGTTGATGAACAAAGTGCTGAAACTATTGCTGAACAGAAAGGTACACCTACTGTTCCGGGCGTTGAAAGTCCTTTTAGAAACCGCCCTGTTGAAGAATCTTTGGCATTGTTTGAAAAGATGAATTCCGGTACGGTAGAACCCGGCACTATGGTTTTGAGAGCCAAAATTGATATGGCTAACCCAAATATGCATTTCCGCGACCCGATTATTTACAGAGTTTTAAATATTCCTCATCTCCGTACCGGCAACAAATGGAATGCTTATCCGATGTATGATTTTGCTCACGGCGAAAGCGATTATTTTGAAGGCGTTACACATTCGCTTTGTACATTAGAATTTGTGGTACACCGTCCGCTTTATGATCTATTTATCGATTGGTTGAAAGAAGTAAGAGGCGAATCTGATAATATGGACGACAACCGTCCGCGTCAAACCGAGTTCAACAAGCTAAACCTCAGTTATACTCTTATGAGTAAACGTAATCTTTTGGCTTTGGTGAAAGAAGGTTTGGTATCTGATTGGGACGATCCTCGTATGCCTACTATTTGCGGTTTCCGCCGCAGAGGTTACAGTCCGGAATCTATCATTAATTTCATCAACAGAATCGGTTATACAACTTACGACGCTCTCAACGAATTCGAACTTTTGGAAAGTTCGGTACGTGAAGATCTCAATACAAGAGCTACACGTGTATCCTGCGTACTCGATCCTGTAAAACTTATCATCACCAACTATCCTGAAAATCAGGTAGAAGAGATGACTGCAACCGATAATCCCGAAGACGAAAACAGCGGTACACACACAATAGAATTTAGTCGCGAACTTTGGATAGAACGTGATGATTTTATGGAAGATGCACCAAAGAAATTCTTCCGTCTCGGTCCGGGCAAAGAAGTAAGATTGAAAAATGCTTATATTATAAGATGTCCTGAAGAAAATTTCTGCAAGAAAGACGAAAACGGCAATATTGTAGAGATTTATGCAGAATACGACGAAAACAGTCGCAGCGGTTCGGCAGGTGCTGACAGAAAGATTAAGGGTAAAACACTTCATTGGGTAAGTTGCAAACATTCTGTAAAAGCTGAAGTAAGACTTTACGACAGACTTTGGAAGGTAGAAAACCCTCGCGACGAAATGGCAAAAATCATAAAAGATACCAACTGCGAACCTGTTGCAGCAATGAAACAGATTATCAATCCTGATTCATTAAAAGTTTTGAACAATTGTTACATCGAAAAATTTGCTACAACACTCAAACCATTGAGTTACTTGCAGTTTATCAGAATGGGCTATTTCAATGTTGACCCTGACAGTACAGCTGATCATTTGATTTTCAACCGTACTGTAACCCTCAAAGACACTTGGGCAAAAGAGTCAGCAAAATAACGGTTTTCATATAAAAGGTAAGAAACTAATAAAGCGATGTTTTTTTCAGGACATCGTTTTATTAGTTTTTTTGTTCTGACATTTTCTTTTTTTTTAACATCGTTACTGTTGGAGTGAAACGATAAAAAATAAAAAAGTAATAAAAAACCTCAAAAAAATTTGGTGGAAACAAAAAAAGTATATACCTTTGCACCGTTGAAATAAAAAATAATGCCCAATGGTGTAATTGGCAACACGTCTGACTCTGGATCAGGAGAGTTCAGGTTCGACCCCTGATTGGGCAACAAATTTTTTGAAAAAAATAGGGAAATCTTTTTTGGTTTCCCTATTTTTTTTATATGTTTACGAAAAATTTTCTGACAACAGAAAACGCGATAACAACCCTTTTACCTTTTAAAAAAACAAAATGGAAAAAGCCACCGTATTGGTAGTTGACGACAGTATGTCAAATCTACTATTAGTTCAAGACATTCTCAACACAGAAGATGAGTACAATGTCTTAGTAGAAAGCGACGGAGAAAATGTTGTATCAGTTCTCAACAATAACAAAGTTGACTTGATACTTTTGGATGTAATGATGCCTAAGGTAGACGGTTTTGAAGTTTGCAAAAGAGTGAAAGCAGACTTGGCGTTCAAAGACATACCTATCATATTTTTAACCGCAAAGGTTGATGAAAGCAGCCTTTTGAGAGGTTTTGACATGGGAGGTGTGGACTACATCAAGAAACCTTTTCTCATTTCTGAACTTATAGCCCGCGTGCGCACTCATTTGCAACTTAAAAAGACTAACGAAAAACTCAAAAATGAGCTTTTCCAACATTATCTTACGCAACAAAGTCTACAAGCCTCGCAAAACGAGCTTACTGTTAGAAATAATATTGCACACATTTTCTTGTCGGAATTAGACGACACAGCTTATATAAGTCTCCTTGAGGAAATCTTGAAATATTTGACTCTGGATTACGGAGTTATCGGTTATTTCAACGAGGATAATAAACTCGTATGCCCGTGCATTTACTCCGGTAAAATAGAATCTGACAAAACTTATGTTTATGACCTTGAACAAATTGGCGACATCGCTCTTTCTGTTATCAAGAAGCAGACAATTGCTCAAAACAACGATGTTTCTCCTTTGTTTTATACTGATCACAAGGTCGGATGCATGGTTTCTGTACCGGTAATTTATAAAAATAAAGTTATCGGTTTGATTTCGGTTGCCGGAAAATCAAAAGAATATCCCGACACTTACAGAACTAAGCTGGAAAATATTGTTTCTTTTATCTCGCCGATTATTTACAGCAGGCTAGAAACTGCTTTGGAAAACGAGAAGAGACTGAAAGCTGAAGAGATGTTGAAAGTTTCGGAAGAAAAATACCGTACTCTTTTCAATCAAAACAATGATGGTATTTTTGTTTATAAATACGATAAAGATACCGACAAGTTTGATTTTGAAGAAGTAAACTCTACGGCTGCTAATCTGCTCGGATATTCCAAAGAAAGTATTAAATCCAACAATCCGGGTAAGTTTTTGGAACCGATTTTTTACGACAAGTTTATTGAAAACCTTAAACTTGCTCTAAATGGTATATCCCAAACTTTTGAAACCTACGTGGTTAATCAGTCGGGGAAATCAATACCTGTAGAACTTCATATCGAAAAATTCTCGGCAGAAGGGAACAAAATTACTTTGCTGAACGTTATGAGAGATATATCTTTTAGGAAAGATATCGACAAACAATTGTTTAGTACAATAGTAAATACTCAAGAAAAAGAGCGTGCTCGTTTTGCCAAGGATATTCACGACGGAATAGGTTCTTACCTTACAAGTCTTATTACATATATCAATCTTTTGGCATCAAGCAAAATATCACTTGCCGAAATGCCGGATACTTTTGAGGAAATGAAAGAGCTTGTAATGGAAGCGGTAACAGAAAGTAAGAATATCGCCAACGACCTTATGCCCGATATTTTGAACAATTTCGGACTTGTTGCAAGTATCAAAAATCAGGCAAAGCACATGTTTGTAGACAATACAATGCAAGTGATATTCGAGTTCAGCAATTTCAAAGAGCCTGAAAACAAACTTCTGAAAACATCACTTTTCAGAATTACATGTGAATTATTCAACAACGCAATCAAATATTCACAAGCATCAAAAGTTATATTGTTGCTTGAAACTCAAAACAATTACACAAAATTGAGATATTCTGACGATGGCATCGGTTTCAACAAAGACCAGGTATTCAACAATATCAAAGACAAAAAAGTGTCAGGTTTGAAAAATATCGAAGGAAGAGTAGCAAATTTCAACGGTCAAATGGAAATAAAAACCGATTTGGGATGCGGACTAGAAATCAACATCCTTGTACTCAACTAGAGAAACCAAGATGCAACGGAATGAGAAAATCTCAAAAAATCTATCTCTATGGAAGATATTAAAAAGGTAATATTAGTAGATGACAGGAAAGCTTTCAGACAATCCTTCAAACTACTTCTGAGAAAAATCGGAGGCAATCAAGTGATAGCCGAGTACAGCTCAGGAGAAGAGTTTTTGGACAGTTTGGACGAAAATTTCTGTGCCGATATCATCTTTATGGACATGGAGTTGGCTAATATTTCAGGAATAGAAACAACCAAAGCAGCACTGAGTATCAAGCCGGATCTTGTAATTATCGGCATGTCGCTATACGACGAGAAATTGTATATTGACTCTATGATACAAGCCGGAGCGAGAGGTTATCTGCTGAAGTTTTCAGACAACTTTTCAATACTGGAAACAATTATCAGGCATCCTCACGCCGAGATATTCTACTCTCAAGAAATCAATCCCGAAGGCAATACCAAACATTCCAACAAAATACGTATATTATTGATAGACGATATAGAAGGCTCACTTTTTATATCTCAATACACTTTGGAAAACGAAGGCTTTGAGGTAATACCATACCTCTCCCCTAACCTCGCGCTCAATTTTGCCAGAACTATTTCGGCTCCCGATTTGATAATCACCGATTATCTTATGCCGGAAATGAACGGTCTGGATTTTACAAAAAAAATAAAACAATATCCGGGTTATGAAAATATACCTGTATTGTTAACATCAATAAAAATCAACTCGGATATCGCGATGGAAGCTATAGAAGCCGGCGTAACATTAATACTAAAAAAGCCGTTTGCATCCAAAGACTTGATAAAAACGGTAGAAAAAATGGTTTTCGAGAAAAAATAAACATTTATTAATCAATTAAAGAACAATACGTTATCAAAAAAAACAAAAAAATATACAAAAATATTTTGGAACTAAAGGGAAATGTATTTACCTTTGCAATGTAGAAAACAAAAAAACTGGTCAGTTAGCCAAGCGGTTAGGTACCGGTCTGCAAAACCGTCTAGAGCGGTTCGACTCCGCTACTGACCTCGTAAAAGATCTCGATTAGTAATAATCGGGATTTTTTTTTATTGGTATACGGTATACTTTTTTATATACAACTATTGATTTTTGTAAAAACAGCGCACAAAACTTAGGCGAAATCGGCAAAACGGTATAAAAAAATTAAAAGAGAGGGCTAAAATTTTTCATTAAAATTACAAAGTTTTAGAAAAATCTGGTTATATTAGCAAACCAAATTTTTGCGAACTCTCTAAAATTATTAACCATGAAAAAAAACATCATAGGAATAATACCGGCAAAGATGTCATCCAAAAACTTCCCAAACAAGCCGATGGCAGACATCTTGGGAATGCCGATGATTGGTCACGTATACAACCGCGTGAAACTATGCTCTGATTTTACAGATGTTTTTGTTGCAACAGCCGATCCTGAGATTATCGACTATATCAAATCAATCGGCGGCAATTACATCAAAATAGAAGAAAGCCGGATAAGTGCCACCGACCGCGTGGCTGAAGCTGTAAAACTTGTAGAAAATCAATACCAAGTAAGTTATGACCTTGTAGTATTGATACAACCCGACGAACCGATGGTAACGCCGGATATGATAGGCAGGGCAATAAGTCCGCTTGTAATGGACAAATCGTTGAAAATGACAACTTTGATGGCAGAAATCACAAGCGATGAAATTTTCAATGACAGAAACGAAATCAAAGTTGTGGCAGATACTCAAAACAATGCGATGTATTTGTCGAGAGAACCGATACCGACAAGTTCAAAAAACGTTACATTTCCGCGAATGAAACTCGTAGGAATCGATGTTTTCAGAAGAGATTTTCTCAACCAGTTCAACATGATGATACCCACACCGTTGGAAGTGGCAGAATCTATTGATTTGATACGTATCATCGAAAACGGTATGAAAATCAAAATGACACTTACCGATGTGGTAACTTATGCAGTAAATCATCCCGAAGAACTCGACAAGGTAAGGGAACTGATGAAAAAAGAGGAATATATTTTGAAACAATATATGCAATAAAGTCTGGTAACAGCACTTTGTTTGCTGCAAAAACATTAAATATAATTTAATCAGAAAGGAAATTAAATGAGAGAAGTAAGAGTAAGATTTGCGCCAAGCCCTACAGGCGCATTACACTTAGGCGGTGTGAGAACAGCGCTTTTCAACTATCTTTTTGCGAGAAAACACAACGGTAAATTCATTTTAAGAATAGAAGACACAGATCAGACACGTTTTGTGCCGGGTGCTGAAGAATATATCATAAAGTCGCTCGCTTGGATTGGTCTTGATATCGACGAAAGCGACATCGTTGGCGGTGAATACGGTCCTTACAAACAAAGCAACCGTAAACATCTCTATACTAAATACGCTCAACAATTGGTAAACGACGGTTTTGCTTATTACGCTTTTGATACTCCTGAAGATTTGGAAGTTATGAGAAAAGACCTCGAAGCCAAAAAATCATCAATTCAATCATACGGACCGGCTACTCGTATGTCGATGAAAAACTCTCTTACTTTGGGTGAAGAAAAAACCAAACAACTTTTGGACGAAAATGTACCATACGTTATCAGGTTCAAAATGCCGGAAAACGAAAAACTCGTTTTGAAAGACATCATCAGAGGCGAAATCAAAGCCGACACATCGCTTTTGGACGACAAAGTTTTGTACAAATCGGACGGTATGCCTACATATCACTTGGCAAATATCGTTGACGATCATTTGATGAAAATCTCTCACGTAATCAGAGGTGAAGAATGGTTGCCGTCGTTGCCGTTGCATTACTTGCTTTACAGAAGTTTCGGCTGGTTGGATACAATGCCGGAATTTGCACACTTGCCTCTTATTTTAAAACCTGACGGAAAAGGAAAACTCTCTAAACGTGACGGCGACCGTCTTGGGTTTCCTGTATTTCCATTGCATTGGGAAGACCCGAAAACAGGCGAAGTATCAAAGGGTTACGAAGAAGCCGGATATTTTCCTGAGGCATTCCTCAATATGATGGCTCTCTTGGGTTGGAATCCGGGAAACAATTCTACTCAGGAAATATTTACAAAGGAAGAACTTTGCAAAATTTTCACTCTCGAAAACGTTCACAAAGCCGGTTCTAAATTTGACCCGGAAAAAAATAAATGGTTCAACAAACAATATCTTGAACTGAAACCAAACGAAGAATTGGCAGAATATTTTATTGAAGACGCTAAAAAAGACGGCGTAACAGTAGATAAAGCCAAAGCTGCTAAACTTTGCGGTTTAGTAAAAGACCGTTGCCATTTCTCTCACGATTTGTGGAAAGAAAGCAAATATTTCTTTGTAGCTCCTACTGAATACAACGAAGCCAACAAGAAAAAATTCTGGAAACCGGAATCTGAAGATTTGATGAACAAATCGATCGAAATCTTGAAACAAACTGAAGATTTCTCATCAAAAAATCTTGAAAATATTTTTACTGATTGGATCAACAACAACCAATTATCGTTCGGTAAAGTGCTCAATCCTATGAGATTACTGCTTGCCGGCGAATGCAAAGGTCCGCATATCTTTGATATTCTTGAAGAATTGGGCAAAGAAGAATCTATCAGAAGAATAGAAACCGGTATTAAAAATATTTAATGAAACAAGTTGCAATTGTTAAAAACAATTAATTAAGAAATTATTAATAAAAAATTTCTTTTTTCCTTTAAAATTAATTTTTAACTTTGCAACCGTAAAAAACAGAAAACAAAGATAATCTTCATTATAGAAATGAATTAAGATAAAGACTTTTAATGTAGTTTTTTTTATAATTGTTGTTTCATTTTATTATTTTTTTAAATTATTAAATTTTTAACCCGTTAGGTACGCTTAACGGGTTTTTTTATTCCTTGCAGCAAACGGATTGATATTTTTGTGTTCGGGGATAAAAAACATCACCACGCCTACAACAATTATAAAGATGTAAATTTTGGTGGAATACGAATCTTTAATTTCGTTTTGCATTGCATTTTTCAAGGTTGTTAAGCCAGTTACAGCAAACGTATCATCATTTTTGCTTCTTACTTGTGATTTCGATAATGTTAACACTACCTCATCACCAACTGTTAAAACCTTACGAATCAATTTTATACGGGGAGTTCCTTTTATGGTATTTCCACTGAATTTAAATTTGTAACCGCAATATGTTACATCAACATCGTTACCTTTTATCTTGACCGATAATTTTTTTTTCACGGATGATGTATCGATGTCAGACTCAATATCTTTTGGATTGATGTAAAGAGTTGAACTGTCAGAATTGTAAATTTTCAAAAATTTGGAACGTTTATGCCAATCCAAAAGAACGTTTCTACTGCCGTCGGGCCAAATCGCCGCAATAAAAATACTTCCTTCCACCACTTTTTGATGTGTATCGGGCATAAAAAAAGCGTCATCAGAGTAGATGTTGCTGATGACGCAAAGTTTTTCATGTTCTGCTAACATTTTTTTGCATTCGCTGATTTTCGCAACCCTAACATCGCCAATATGTTCCGTAACAACAGAATAATTGTATGCCATCAAACCGTTGAAACCTACGATAAGAATCATTATTCCTATGATAACACAAAACGGAGAGGTGTTTTTTACGGAATATTTAATCATAGAATGCTTTTAGTTTTTTTCGTAACTACTACATAATCAAGCTAAGAGGCAACATTAATTTCGTTATTATCTTCTCCCATTCTTTCGCTCGGACGGTAAACATATTTTACACCGTAACGGGCTGCTTGTTCACGTTTTCTGCTGATTGAGTCTTTAGAATAGTAGTCCTCAACTTCGTTCCAAAGACGTGTAATAAGCTGGTCGCACTCCGGACGCATAGAAGCCACTTTGTCGTTGGCGCGTACAGAAATACTCTGCAACATCTTTTGGAAATTGAGTTTTTCAATAAACTCATCGTAATAAACTTTTACTACAGCTATTTTAGGACAAAGTATTGGATTTCCGAATTTTACAACACGATCGTTTTCTCCTTTTATAACTTTTTTGCCCCATTCTATTACGTCTTTTTCAGTAGAGAGGTCTGGTAACTTACCAACTTTGTCATCAATACCGAAAAATTTTCTTGCTGAAGGTTTTATTTCGCCTCTGATAACTGCAAAATTAAATACTTGCAAAAAATGCGAAATATACAATTTGGCTTTTTTGTAAGATTCTGTAAATTCCTTACTATTAGCAACCTGACGAGTGCGAGCTTCTTTTTGCATCAAAATAGCTTGTTCAAACAAAGGCAAAAATGCTTGAATTTTTACAAGAGTGTTTTGTTTGAAAGCCAACATACTCGGATCGTATTTTTTTGAGAGATCCAAAGCACGTTGTAATGCTTTTACTCTGGCAGTGTCAGTATTTGGTAATCTTCTGTACGGCATGATGTTAAGGTTTTAAAAAAGTTTTAGTAAAATTAGTTGTTACCCGACAAAAAACAAATCAAATGCCGAAAATATATTTTAGAGAAAAAATTTTTGTTATTTCTGATAAATAAATTATTTTTACAGCATTAAATTTTTTAAGAATTATGTTTAACTCAGACGTATACAAAGCACGCCGTCAGAAACTTATGAGCAGTTTGAAAGACGGCTTGGTATTGATTCCGGGCAATATTGAATTGCCTTTTAATTACAAATCAAATACATTTCCCTTCCGACAGGATAGTACATTCCTCTATTACATCGGTTTAGACGAACCAAATCTTTTTGCAGTTTTGGATTGTAACAGCGGAAATGAGTATCTTTTTGGCAACGACCTTACGATGGATGATATTATTTGGACAGGTTCTTTGCCATCTACAAGCGAAAAAGCTGCTATGGCAGGAATCAGCAATGCCAAGAATACCAACGAATTGAGTGCTTTTGTTAAAAATCACACAGGAAAAAAACATTTTATAAAACCATACATCGGAAACATCGCTATTCTTATTGCAGACCTTTTGGGAGTAAAAACTTCTCAACTTGAGGAATTGCAATCTATCGATTTTATCCGCGCAGCAAGCGAAATGCGTAAAATAAAAGAAGCTGTAGAAATTGAAGAAATCGAAAAATCTGTAAACCTCACTTGCGATCTTCATAATTTTGTTATGAAATGGGCAGGAAACGCAGAAGAATATTACACAGAAAGAGATGTTGTAGGCGAAATTTACAAAATCGCTGCCGGTAAGGGTTATTTTACAAGTTTTCCTCCAATCGTAACAATTCACGGCGAAATCCAACACAATCATTCTTACAACGAAAACCTCAAAAAAGGCAGATTGCTTTTGGTGGATGCAGGTGCAGAAACAAGTTCTCACTACGCCGGCGATATGACAAGAACAATTCCGTTGGGCGGCAAATTCTCAAAACGTCAGAAAGATATCTATGATATCGTTGTAAAAGCCAACTGGGGAATTGTAGATTCAGCCAAACCGGGAGTTTTGTGGACAGAACTTCACAACAGAGCCGCAAGAATCATTACTTCAGGACTTAAAGACCTCGGACTTATGAAAGGCGATACCGATGATATCGTAACTTGCGGAGCTTACGCATTGTTTTTCCCTCACGGACTCGGTCACATGATAGGATTGGATGTTCACGACATGGAAAACTACGGCGAAGACCTTATAGGTTACGACGAATCACACAAACGCAGCGAGATGTTTGGTCCTAACTGCTTGAGATACGGTCTCGAACTCAGAGAAAACATGGTGATGTCAGACGAACCGGGTATCTATTTCATACCACAACTTATTGATATGTGGCAGCAGCAAGGCAAATTCAAAGACTTCATCGATTACGACAGAGTAAAGAAATACAAAGATTTCGGCGGAGTAAGACTTGAAGACGACATCTTGATAACAGCAAACGGCAGCCGCGTATTAGGCAAAGGTGTTGCAAAAAACAGTAAAGACGTAGAATTGTACATCGCGCCCGAAGACGATAAAAAAATCGACAAAAAAGGTAAAAAATAATCATTTAAATATCAAATAATTACAAAAAAAGAGGCTCGTTCGCCTCTTTTTTTGTTAACACTCTCCAATTTGCAGTAAAAATAATTTAATATTAGGGGCTTGAATTTTTGTATTTTAAATCTTTAATATTAAATTTGCAACATTAAATTAATTTTCTATATATGAGAAACTATTCAGCACAAAAAATATCATTAGTAACCGCAATATTATTTTCAATAATAATTTGCGTATCAATGATATGCGCCAGAACATCCGGATACGGCACTACAACAACATTGTTGCTGCTGACAATAATTCCGTTAGCAACAGGCGCTGTTACATATTTTGTATTGAAAATAATATTACAGAAATTTATCCTCGAACAGATAAAACCCATCTACGGCACACTGGAGAACTATTCCAACAAATCGGAAGACTTGAAACTAAAACCGGAAAAAGGAACTTCCGAAAACCTAAACAACATCATCACTCAAGTAAATGATGAAGTTGCAAAATGGGCAAAAGACAAAACTCAGGAAATTTCACTTCTGAAATCAAATGAAAAATTCAGAAAAGAATATATCGGAAACATCTCCCACGAGCTGAAAACCCCACTTTTTAATATTCAGGGTTATATCTCAACACTTGTAGACGGAGGTCTCGACGACGAGGAAATCAATATGAAATACCTCGAACGAACCGAAAAAAACATCAACAGACTAATTTCAATAGTAGAAGACCTTGAGACAATTTCCAAATTTGAAACCGGAAATCTTAAACTCAATCTCGATACATTTGATGTTTGCACAGTAGTAGAAGAAATTTTCGACCTCTACGAAATGAAAGCAAAAGCAAAAAACATCAGTCTGAAAACAATATTCAAAGCCAAACCTCCTGTAATGGTAGAAGCCGACAAGACAAGAATATTCGAGGTAATATCAAATCTTGTTGTAAACTCGATAAACTACGGTCATCAAGACGGCACAACAACAGTAGGAATCTACGATATCGAAACCAAATGGCTTATCGAAGTACAAGACAACGGTATAGGTATTGACGAAGAAAACCTGCAAAGAGTATTTGAAAGATTCTATCGAGTAGACAAATCAAGAAGTTCGGCAAACGGCGGTACAGGTCTCGGACTTGCTATCGTAAAACATATACTTGAAGCTCACGGCGAAAGAATTACAGTAAAAAGTAAATTAGGCGAAGGTACAACCTTCTCATTCACATTAAAAAAAGCAGAAAAATAAACATATTATGGAAAACAACAACTACAAAATCCTGTTAGTAGACGACGAAGCAGATATCCTTGAATTTTTGTCCTACAATCTCAAGAAAGTCGGCTTTAATGTCATGACAGCCAACAACGGTAAAGACGCAATAAAGATGGCAAAACAGTATCTTCCTCATCTGATCATCCTCGATGTGATGATGCCTGAAATGGACGGTATTGAAACATGCGAAGAAATACGCAAACAGCCTATGCTCAACAACACTGTAGTAGCTTTCTTGACTGCAAGAAGCGAAGATTACTCTCAAATCGCCGGTTTTGAAGCCGGTGCTGACGATTATATCTCAAAACCAATCAAACCAAAAGTGCTGATCTCTCGTGTTAGCGCACTCTTGAAAAGATTCGGTAAAAGCGATGATTCCTCTGAAACAGCTGAAGGAAACATCATCAGACTTGGCAACCTCGTAATCGACAGAGAAAAATACACCGTTATCAACAACGGAGTAGAACTCGCTCTCCCGAGAAAAGAATTCTCTCTATTGTTGCTACTTATCTCTAAACCGGAAAAAGTATTCACTCGAGATGAAATATACTCTGCTATTTGGGGTGATTCTATCGTTGTAGGCGACAGAACTATCGATGTTCATATCAGAAAACTCCGCGAAAAAATCGGTGAGGAATACATCAAAACCGTGAAAGGTGTTGGTTACAAGTTCGTTGAATAAGATTATTTCAAGTATATCTAAAAATAATCTCCCAAAGGTTGCAAATTTAGTTTTTCTTTACAAGAAAATTGAAATTGCAACCTTATTTGTAATAAAAAACATTTATTAAACAACTAAACTAAAAAAAAAATGGCACAAGTAAACGTCCCCAAAACCTCAAAAAAAGCGATTTCGGCAATTATAATTGCAGTGGCAGCTTTGTTCTTAATTGCAAACAGCTACACAATCATAGAGCCGGACGAAAGAGGTGTGGCAGTTAGCCTCGGACAAATCACATCCACAACACCAATTCAGCCGGGTATCGTTTGGAAAACTCCTTTCGTAACTTCTATCGAAACATTTTCTATCGTACCAAAAACTTACGAAGTAACATTCTCGGTAGGTGAAGACGGTGCAATCACAAAAGATATGCAAACAATTGGCGCTACTGTAGTAGTTCGTTACAATTACGATGAAAACCGTATCATCGAAATTGTAAAAAAATACCGCAACTCTACAATTATCGAAAATGCAATGAAAGACTGTATCAAAGCATCTCTCAAGGAAATTACCGGTAAATATTCGATTTACGACCTTGTAAGTCAGCAAGATGCAATTACAGCACAAGTTGGCGAAGTAGTATTGAGACGTATGCAAGATAATTATCCAATTACAATCAACTCTACTACAATTACAAATTTTGATTGGAGCGACGATTTCGACAAACAAATACGCGAAACAGCCAACAGAACGCAACAAGTAAAACAAGCCGAACAAGAGGCCAACATCGCTGCTGCACAGGCTCAGAAACTCGTAAAAGAAGCCGAAGCTCGCAAACAAGCAGCTGAATTGGATGCCGAAGCCGAAATCGCAAGATCAAGAGGTCAGGCTGAAGCTAAAAAACTTGCGGCCGATGCTCAAGCTTACGAAAACCAAAAAATCGCTCAAAACATGCAAGTAATGCAAGCTCAATGGAATTACGAAGTTAACCTCCAAAGAGCTAAAAATTGGAACGGTAAAGAAGTTCCTGAAGCTGCTTACATCGTACCGGGAACAGGTGCTGTAGTTCCGCTCTCAGGCAAATAAGATTTGATTTTTTTACAACAAATTAATAACTATACAAAAATCCCCGCATGAAAAAAAACTTCATCATGCGGGGATTTTTATTTTTCTACATCAATTGTAAAACAATTTTTCAAAAAAGACTACTCGTCCTCATCGTCGTCGTCATAATCCGGAGTAAAACCTTCAAGATCATAATCCTCATCGTCTACATCATAAAAACGGTCGATTTCGCGACGATCTTTCTTAGTAGGACGCCCCGTACCACGGTCACGAACGCCAAAAGAAAGTCTCGCTACCTCATTCATCATCTTGAGTTTGAAAAGATCGTCCTGCGATGTAATTTCAGTAATATATTCAGGAACTTTTGCCGCTCCTACCCTACCCTTGAGAAGATTCAGAATCTTGTATTTTCTGAAAATAGGATTAGCCTTTACCGAAACTTCGTCTCCGGGCTTTACTTCTCTTGCAGGTTTTACTGATGTACCATTCACCAAAATACGCCCCTTGCCGCAAGCATCAGCCGCCATAGAACGGGTTTTGAATAGTCTTACACAGAATAGAAATTTGTCAACTCTCATTTTGTAATTTCAGTTAGCGATAAAAATAATAAAAAAATTATTTTCCGTTATAAAGATTCATCGTACGCTGTACACCGTCAGTTATGAAACTGTAAATAGCATGAGTAGTCACTTCAGAACGCTCATCGATAGTAGCAAGCTCTTCGTCAGACCATTTTCCGAGTACAAAATCCACTTGTTTACCCTTGGCAAACTGATTACCGATACCAAAACGCAATCTTGCATAATTTTGAGTACCAAGCATTTCGGAAATATTTTTCAGACCGTTGTGACCGGCTTCTGAACCATTGGGACGAATTCTGATAGTACCGAACGGGAGGGCTAAATCGTCTACGAGCACAAGGATGTTTTCAAGCGGAACTTTTTCTTCTTTCATCCAATAATTAACGGCTTTACCGCTCAAATTCATAAAAGTGGAAGGCTTAATAAGAGTAACCTGCCTGCCCCTGTATTTGATTTGAGCAACTGCGGCAAGCCTGTCTGTATTAAAAACAGCGCCCGACGCTTTTGCAAATGCGTCGAGCACTTTAAAACCTATATTGTGTCTCGTATTATCGTACTCAGCACCGATGTTGCCGAGTCCTACAATAAGATATTTCAATATTCGTGATTTTTAATAATTAGCAATCAATTAGTTAGCTTTTGATGCTCTTGTTGGGTTGATGCTGCAAATCAAAGCGTCTTGTGGATCAACGATTTTGAATTTTTCGAACTTGAGATCTTTTACTTTGATAGATTGTTCGATTTCCAAACCACTGATATCAACTTTGATTGTTTCAGGAAGATCAGCTACTACACCGTTAACTTTAAGTTTGCGAGCAGCCAATTTGAGTTTACCACCGGCTTTAACACCAGGAGCATGACCTTCAATTGTCAAAGGCAACTTAACTGTAATTGCTTGATCTGCTGCAAATGAATAGAAGTCAGCATGAAGAACTTCGTCTGTAACAGGGTGGAACTGAAGCTCTTTGATTACAGAAGGAATAACTTCGCCATTGATGTTGAGGTTTACAACATAAACGTGAGGAGTTACAACTGCACCTTTAAGTTCTTTTGCTGATACTGTGAAGTTGATGTTTTTGCCGTTACCGTAAACGATGCAAGGAACTTGACCTTCTTTACGGAGTTGTTTTGCATACTTAGAACCGATGTTTTCACGTTTGGTTCCGTTCAAATCAAATGTTCTCATTTAAAAATTTTTATTAAATTGTGTTACTCAAAATTGAAAATTAATTCAATTTCCCATCGCACGGGCTATTTATCCCATAGTCAAAGGGAATTTCGGCTGCAAAGGTATATATTTTTTCTGATATTTGATACATCAATTTCTTGATTTTTTGTTAAGTTCAATTAAAAGTTACAATATTCCTTACAAGTGCGCCCATGCATATCAATGTATCAACTTCAATTTCAAGTTCTGTCGTTTTGCCGTAAGAATTCAAAAAGTGGTAATATCCAAAAAAAAACGGACTGTTTTCGCAGTCCGTTTTTTATTTTATTTTACGTAAGAATTTGCCGAAATTGATTGATTTGTTGCAACGCATTTTATAACGTCCGCAAACAAATCAGAAACTGTCAAAACCTTGATTTTCGGATGAGACTTTTTGAGAGGAATAGTATCTGTAACATACAATTCTGTAAGTTTTGAATTTACTATTCTGTCGTAAGCCGGACCAGAAAGTACCGGGTGAGTAATAAATGCTCTTACAGACAAAGCACCCTGTTCCATCATAAGGTCAGCAGCCTTTGTTAAAGTACCGGCAGTATCAATAATATCGTCTACAATAATAACGTTTTTACCTTTTACATTACCGATAACAGTCATTTCAGAAACAACATTTGCTTTTTCTCTGTACTTATGACAAATTACCATCGGAACCTGCAAGAAGTGAGAATAAGTGTTAGCTCTCTTGCTACCGCCGATGTCCGGAGAAGCGATCACCAAATTTTCTAGTTTCAACGAGTTGATGAAAGGAACAAAAATTGATGATGAGTACAAATGATCCACTGGAACATCAAAGAAACCTTGAATCTGGTCAGCATGAAGATCCATAGTAATAATACGGTCAACACCAGCCACTTGAATAAGATTTGCAATTAATTTTGCGCCGATAGCAACACGCGGTTTGTCTTTGCGGTCCTGACGGGCAAATCCGAAATAAGGGATTACTGCTGCAATCTTGTAAGCTGAAGCGCGGCGGGCTGCGTCGATCATCAAGAGTAATTCCAACAAGTTGTCTGCCGGAGTAAAGGTGGATTGAATTATGAACACGTAAGCGCCGCGAACCGAATCCTCAATACAAGGCTGAAATTCACCGTCACTGTAATGGTTCATAGTTACTTTTCCCAAGGTGGTGCCATACTTCTCTGCTATTTGTTTCGACAAATAGAGCGAAGATGTACCTGAGAAAATTTGAATGTTTGTACTTGATGCCATTTTTTTGATAAATGCTTATTTTGTTTTTTAGCTAATTCTTATTTTACAACAAAATTGATCATCTTGCCGGGCACTACAATAGTTTTTACTATGGTTTTACCCTCAATAAGTTTCTGAAGTTTCTCGTTTTTCAATACTTCGGCTTCAATTGCTGCTTTGTCGGCATCTGCCGGAAGATCCAAAGTAAATTTGGTTTTGCCGTTGAGTGCTACCGGATAACATTTGGTAGAATCAACAGTGTATTTCTCGTCAACTTCAGGGAACTTAGCATTATTGATGGTTTCGTTGTGTCCAAGCTGTTTCCAAAGTTCCTCTGTAATATGAGGTGCAAATGGTGCAAGAACTATTGTAAGAGGCTCAAGGATTGCTCGTTTGTTGCATTTTAATGTCTGCAATTCGTTTACACATACCATAAACGCACTTACTGAGGTATTGTATGAAAGTGCAAGTATATCTGATTCTACTTTCTTTACAAGTTTGTTCAATGCTCTAAGCTCCTGATCTGTAGGTTGCTCGTCTGATACATTTAAAGTATCGGATTTATCATTGAAGAACAATCTCCAGAATTTTTTCAAGAACTTGCTTACACCCTCAATACCGCCGGTATCCCAAGGTTTTGACTGATTGATTGGTCCGAGGAACATCTCGTAAAGTCGCAATGTATCTGCTCCGTATTTCTCTACAATAGAATCCGGATTTACAACATTAAACATCGACTTACTCATTTTCTCAATTGCCCAACCGCAAATATATTTGCCGTTTTCAAGAACAAATTCTGCTGTAGCAAATTCAGGTCTCCATTTCTTGAATGCTTCAAGATCTAATACATCATTGTTTACGATGTTGACATCAACATGGATTTCCTGTGTATCATACTGATCTTTCAATCCTAATGATACAAATTTGTTTGTACCTTTTATTCTGTATACAAAGTTTGAACGTCCTTGTATCATACCTTGATTTACAAGTTTTTTAAACGGTTCTTCTTTGCAAACATATCCTAAGTCAAACAAAAATTTATCCCAAAATCTTGAATAAATCAAGTGACCAACAGCGTGTTCTGTACCACCGATATACAAGTCAACATCCTGCCAATATTCGTTGGCTTCTTTCGAAACAAGAGCCTCATTGTTGTCAGGATCCATGTATCTCAAATAATATGCTGATGAACCGGCAAAACCAGGCATTGTAGATGTCTCATACGGATAACCGTCTACAGTTTTCCAATCTTTTGCACGGCTCAAAGGAGGTTCTCCGCTTTCGGTCGGTAAGAATGAATCTACTTCCGGCAATTCCAACGGCAATTTTTCTAATGGCAACATGTGTGCTTTGCCGTCTTTGTAATATACAGGGAATGGTTCACCCCAATATCTTTGACGTGAGAATATTGCATCTCTAAGTCTGTAATTGATTTTTCTGTTACCGAATCCGCGTTTTTCTACTTCTTGAATTGCTGCTTCTTTAGCCGCTTTTACTTCCAAACCGTTGAAAATTCCCGAATTCATCATGATACCTTCTTTGGCATCGTAGCTCTCTTGGCTAACATCTGCGCCCTCAATAAGAGGAATAATCGGAAGGTTGAAATTCTTAGCAAATGCATAGTCACGACTGTCATGAGCCGGTACTGCCATAATTGCACCTGTACCGTAGCCGGCTAATACGTAATCTGAAATCCAAATAGGAATTTCGTCTCCGGTAAACGGATTGATTGCGTAAGCTCCTGTAAACTGACCTGTTACAGTTCTTGTATCAGCCATACGTTCAAGTTCGGTACGTTTGCTTGCACCTGCGATATAGGCTTCTACAGCTTCTTTGCAATCAGGTGTTGTTACTTGGTCTACATACTCGCTCTCCGGAGCCATCACCATAAATGTAACACCGTAAACTGTATCGGGACGGGTTGTAAATATCTTGAGTTTTACATCAGAATCTTTTACATCGAAATACATCTCGCAACCTTCACTTCTACCAATCCAATTGCGCTGCATTTCTTTCAACGAATCCGACCAATCTATAGTTTCCAAACCTTTGAGAAGACGCTCAGCGTATGCACTTACACGCAAAAGCCATTGTTCCATAGGTTTTTGTACAACAGGATAACCACCGCGCTCAGAAAGACCGTCTTTTACCTCATCATTGGCAAGTACAGTACCCAATTTAGGACACCAGTTTACCATAGTTTTAGCTCTGTAAGCCAGACGGTAAGAATCAATAACAGAATCTTTCTCGTCTTCGGTCATACCGTGCCAAACTTCAGCCGGAAATACGGGAACATCCGAATGAGCTGCGTTTACCTTAGTATTACCGTTTTGCTCAAACTCTTTAATCAAGTTTTCGATTGGTTCAGCCTTTTGAGTATCATTATTATAATAATGGTTGTACATCTGAATAAAAGCCCATTGAGTCCACTTGTAATATTTAGGATCACAAGTTCTGACTTCACGACTCCAATCGTAAGAAAAACCGATTTTTTTGAGCTGACTGCGATATCTGTTGATATTTTGCTCGGTAGTAACAGCCGGATGTTGTCCGGTTTGAATAGCATATTGTTCTGCCGGAAGTCCAAACGCATCGTATCCCATCGGATGCAATACGTTGAAACCTTTTAATCTTTTGTATCTTGAGTAAATATCAGAAGCGATGTATCCGAGAGGATGTCCGACATGAAGACCTGCGCCAGAAGGATAAGGGAACATATCCAACACATAAAATTTGGGTCGGTCGGATTGATTGCTAACCTTGTAAGTAGAGTTTTCTTCCCAGTATTTCTGCCAGAAAGTCTCTATTTCACGATGATTGTATTCCATTTTTTTGTGCTAATAAATTTAATCGCAAATGTAGTATTTTTTTTCTATTCACAGAATTTATTCGGTGTAATTTTAATGTAAAGATTTTTTACTTACAACCCCAAAACGGGATTGGGACATCACAGCCATTTTATTTAACATTTTTTATTGTCGTTACGATGTGTACGGAGGTTTTGACATCCTGATATTTGAACATTTCTGTCAGTACAACATACCGTTTTTTCCGCTGTTGAAATTGTTTTTCGTCTTAAATCGTTTAATTTCGGTAATAAAATAAAAATTCAACAAAAAATTAATTATATTTGCAAACCAGTTATAAATTAAAAAATTTTACACTAATATGAAAAAAAGCATTATTGCACTCGCAACAGCTCTCACCCTCAGCACTGCTGTTGACGCTCAAAAATTCGACAATCTTGCCATGACTCCGCCTATGGGTTGGAACAGTTGGAACACTTTCGCTTGCGATATCAGCGAAAAAACTGTTAAAGATATGGCTGACCTTTTTGTAGAACTCGGTCTTGACAAAGCGGGTTATGAATACATCGTAATTGATGACGGTTGGATGAAAAAAGAACGTGACAAACAAGGTAACCTTGTTCCCGATCCAGAAAAATTTCCTAACGGTATCAAAGCTGTAGCCGATTATGTACATTCCAAAGGTTTGAAATTCGGTATTTACAACTGCGCAGGTACACAGACTTGCGGCGGATATCCCGGCGGAAGAGGTCACGAATATCAAGACGCGTTGCTTTACGCAAGTTTTGGAATCGATTATCTGAAATACGATTGGTGTAACACCGGAAAACTCTATGCTCCAGAGGCTTACAAAACCATGCGTGATGCTCTTTACTCAGCCGGACGCCCTGTAGTATTCTCTATTTGTGAATGGGGCGACAACAAACCTTGGGAATGGGGCGCAGAAATCGGTCACTTGTGGCGTACTACAGGCGATATTTATTGCTGTTATGATTGTGAATATGTTACCAACAAGGGACTTCCTACCCAATGGTCAGCATGGGGCGTATGGCCAATCCTCAGAATGCGAAAAGATATCAGAAAATACGCCGGTCCGGGACATTGGAACGATCCAGACATGTTGGAAATCGGTAAATGTATGAACGCTGCCGAAGACCGTTCTCATTTTGCTCTTTGGTGTTTGAGCGCAGCCCCGCTAATTCTCGGAAACGACCTCAGAACTTGCAACAATGAAACTAAAAAGCTGATTACCAACAAAGAACTGATTGCCGTTGACCAAGATAAACTCGGTATTCAGGGTTATGAATATCAGTTTAAAGACAGCATCTCAATTTGGGTAAAACCGTTGGAAGACGAAGCTTGGGCTGTAGGTTTTGTTAATACTTCTAAGGTTGAGAAAACATTGGAATTTGATTTCAAAGCCAATACAATTTTCGATGAATTTTCACGTCGCGAACTCAACGCCAGCAAACACGAATACATAATCCGCGATTTGTTTAAACACGAAGATTTGAAAAACACAACTTCAAAACCAATTAAAACAAAAATCGGTTCTCACGACATCTATATGTTGAAACTTTCTAAGAAGTAGTTTTCAAAAGGCAATATTTATATTTTGGGCGGACTAATTGTCCGCCTAAAATATATCAAAAATCATAGCTAACTACTATTAAAAAAACATCTGTTATAACGTGTATTCTAAAGTAAAACTTCATAATCAATTTTCTGAAAGACATCGGAGTTTTGATTCTTTATTGAAATAGCTAACATCAAAATTTATGATGTCAGTTACAAGAAAAAAATTCAGCGATGTGCCGACCGATTCTCTATCAGACAACATAATGTCAACAAAAAATTTTATGCTTTTGAATTAATTTTTTACGAAAAAAATCGAACTCGTACAGAATGAGCAACAACTCAATTTAGTTTGAATATTTGATTTTGATTTGAACAAGAATAAGGAATACAAAATTTTAAACGATCAAAATTCCTTCAAAATAATGCATAACTATCACATCTAACAACAATTAACACGAAAAAAAGCGGTAAATAAAATATCAGAAAATTCGTTATAATAGAAAAAAAAGAGGTCTGTGCAAAAAATTCCGCAACCAAACCTCAAAAAAATATTCTAGTTAATAAAAAAATCGATTCCTAACAAAGTGATGTCATCAAAAAGATTTTCGTTAGCTCGCTGAATATCGAGAGCCGAAATTATAGAGTTGATAGTATCACCGATTGGAGAATTTTTTTTCATCTCCCGTTCTACTATTTTTTGACCGTAATCATCCATACCGTCTTTTTCGAGTTCCACCACCCCATCGGTAAAGCAAAGAAGTTTGCATTCGTGATCAAGAGTAAGAACGCCTTCTTTCAGACTTGGAATTTCGTCCAACATCCCCAAACCCGGACATGAGGCTTTCAAGAATTGTATTTCTTTGGTAAAACAATCAAAAAGGATTGGAGGATTGTGACCTGCATTGATATATTTTAAAAGTCTTGTATTGAAATTGTAACGACCGATAAACAATGTAATGAAACGGTCGCCGTTAGAATTTCTGACCACAATTGAATTAAGACGTTTTACCAATGTTGACATATCCATATCCGCAACAAACAATGCTTTCAGACTTGCCTGAAAATTGCTCATAAGAATTGCGGCCGACATACCTTTGCCCGAAACATCGGCAATACAGAAAAACATCTCCTCATCAGAAAGATAATCGAAATCGTAATAATCGCCACCCACCTCATAATGAGGCATATAAAATGGTTTTACAGTAATACGGTCGTCATTTTTGAAGATATCTTCTTTAGGAACGAGCATGTTTTGCATCTTAGCTGCCATTTCCATTTCTTTCTTGAAACGCTCTTGCTGCATATTTACTTCCATAAGTCTGCGGTTTTCGATAGCAACAATTATGATGTTTGTAAGAGTCTGAATGAAATGCAGATGTCTGATAGACGGTGCAATACCTTCTTGTTCGTCTTCAAAATCACCGATTATCACATACGCAAGCGGCTGATTGTCTTGTACAACGGGAATAATAAAATCGAAACCTCCAAATACCAGATTAGACATCGAGAATGTGATGTCTTCTATCGGAACCAAATCGCGTTCGGGAACGATACTTTCGTAATCCCCCGGCTCTACACCGGATTTCATTATAAGGTTCCAATGTGGTTTTTGGTAGATGTACAAAAGAACTTTTCCGATGTTCAGTTCTTCGGTAAGAAGTTTTTCAAAACTATTAAGTAGTTCAGTTACAGGCAAATTAGCATTAATAGACCTTGTAATATTCAAAAGGGTCTTCAACTTGAAATTCGAGAATTTCAATCTATCTAAGGATGCTTTTGCACTATCTCCCATTGCCAATTAAAAATTAGTGTAAAAAAATTAGATATTTTAATTGTTTGACAAATATATAAATTTTTTCGAAAAAAAAAGTTTTAAACCAAAAAAAATTACGATTTTTTCTTTTGTTTTTTCTAATCGAAAATTTGTGTTTGAATTTTCTGATATTTAAAACAATTGAAAAAAATCGTAATTTTCAAATTATGATGTGGATAATAATATCCTACGAATTACTTCTGAGCTCTTTCAACGTAAGATCTGTCGCGTGTATCAATTTTGATTCTGTCGCCTTGGTTGATGAACAAAGGAACACGAATTTCTGCGCCTGATTCTACTGTTGCAGGTTTAAGAGTGTTGGTAGCTGTATTACCTTTGATACCCGGTTCGGTGTAAGTTACTTCCATGATTACGAATGGAGGAAGTTCTACTGTAAGGATGTTACCGGTTTCTTCCTGAATAACGATTTCCACTTCTTGACCGTCGAGGTAAAGATCAGGGTTTTCGATATGTGTTTCAGGAACTGTGATTTGTTCGAAAGTTTCTTGTTGCATGAATACATAAGAATCACTTTCTTTGTAAAGATACTGATAAGGACGGCGAATAATCTTTGTGATGTCGATTTCGTGACCTGCAGAGAATGTGTTTTCCAATACTCTACCGTTGGTCAATGATTTCAAACGTGTACGAACGAATGCTGGACCTTTGCCCGGTTTTACGTGTTGGAAACTTACCACTGTGTAGATATCGTGGTTGAAATTGATGCACAAGCCATTTTTCAAATCTGCTGTTGTTGCCATTTAATTTTCTATGTTATTATGTTTATACTATTTAACGCAGCAAAGTTAAAAAATAATTTCCGATATTGTATAGAGTTTATTTTATTTTTTTCTTTAAATTTTGTAGCCACCAACCAAAATATCATCCATTTGCGTAAAATTGCCACGCCATTCGGTTATGAATTTCAATAATTTTTCTTGTTGCTCTTTGGAATTCTTGGTTTCTTTGTTGATATCCAACAATAGATTTTTGAATCTTCCGTATGATACTTTTTTTCCTGTAGAACCGTTGAACTGGTCGGCGAATCCGTCGGAAAACATGTAAATATAATCGCCTTCGTTGGCTTGAAACTCTTCCATCTCAAACGGACGGATACGCGGATATAATCCGATTGGATTTTTTACGGCTTTGTGTTCTATCAATTCGCCGTTGCTGATTTGATACATCGGATTGTTGGCTCCGGAGAATTTTATTTTTTTGGTTTTGAGATTCAGAATACATAGCGACATATCCATACCGTCTTTGGGTTCGAGAGCTGAGGCTGATTCTTGTTTTAATGTCGTGATTACCAATTGTCTGAGGTCTTCAAGTATTTGCGCAGACGATGTGTTTTCGTTGATGTCGATACAAACTTCATTAAGAAATGTTACGCCCATCATCGACATAAATGCGCCCGGCACACCGTGTCCTGTACAGTCAGCAACTGTAAAAATAAGGTAATCACCTTGACGTTTCATCCAATAAAAATCGCCGGAAACTGTCTCTTTAGGAATCCAAAACAGAAAAAAATCTGACAACGAATCTTTCAAGATGTCTTGCTTCGGCAAAATTGCATCTTGTATTCTTTTTGCGTATTTTATTGAATCGGTGATGTCTTTGTGTTTGTGTTCGATATCGTTTTTAAGGTATTGAATATGAATTTTTTCCTTTTGAATTTGTAACGACATGTCCCAAAGTTTCTTGTTACGAATTTCCATTTCTTCGCGCTCATGCTCCAATTTTTTTTGCTCAATTACGATGCTGTCTGTCAACTGTCGGGATTTGGGCAAAGCAACTGTACCGACGTGATTTTCTTGCTGTCGCGATTTTTTTAGGTCTTCGTACAAATATTTCAAACGTTCTATCTCGGTTTCTTTGTTTTTGATGTCGGTTTTATATCGGTTTTCTATTTTAGAATTGGCAACAGATATCCGCTTGTGAATTCTAACTTTTTGAATCACAATTACTATTATTGCAAGTATTGTTGTTGATATAAATACAATTGTTAACATAGTAAAGAATTTTGTAAACAAATTATTGTTCAAATAAATTGCCTCCCAGTATTAGTTTCCATTCCTGATCTGACAATGGCATCAACTGCAACGAGATTATCTTTTGGATATAATTGTCAACTTTTATATCGAAGTAACGTATTGAATTATCGGCAGTTAACACGAAAAGTGTTTTGTCGGACGAAAATCCCATACCCAAGATATCCGATCTATTGAGAGAATGTTCTTCGATAGACAACGGCTTTTCCTGCAAGTTGTTGGTGTTAATCAACGATATACGTTTGTCAACACTGGAAATTGCAAGCAGCGCGGTTTGCGAATCGTAGATAGAATTTTGCAATCCCGAATGTCCGCCAAGCATGTTTACAACTTCGGTATCTGTTTTAGTATCAACTATTTGGATATTTCCGTTGGCAAAACAAACCGCTAATTGACGCTTGTTGGGAATTGTAACCATAGTGGAAGCTGTCATGTTTTTCTGCGCAAATATTGTTTTTTGCGAGTTTTTACTGATATTCCATTTGATTAACTGACCGTTGGTTGTAAGGATGTAAACTTCAGAATTGTTGAGAGCGCAGTTTACATCTGCCAACCTTGTCTTCAAATTTACATTTGCAACTTGGTGAGAGTCAGGATTAGAGAAATTTAGTACCTGAACTTTGCCTTGTTGGTATGCAACCACCAAATATCGCTTGTCGGTAGTGATGGAAGCGGATTTTACAAAGTCGTTTTGTGAAGGCAGTTTTACTCTTTCTTGTGAAGTTACATTCAGATAATAAGTGTTTTTATCAATCGTAGAGTAAACTATATTTTCCGCATCTACCAAATATGCCGACTCTATCAACTGTTTGCTGTTTTGATATTTTGTAATTTTCAGCGTTTCCTTGGTTTTGCCTGAAACCAACTTATACCCAAATATTTGAGCGTCATTAGTTAAACAAATGATTTGATCATTTGTATCCACTGCAAACTTAATAATTTTGGAATTTGTGGTTTTCATCGGCTGAATAAATCCGTTCTGTTCCAAGGCAAAAAGCATTGCATCGTACAACTCAGCAGAATTTTGATTGTTTTCGCTGCGTTCGTTCAGTTTGTATGCCGTAAGCACCAAACGAAGGTTCAACTTTTTGTCTTCGTACTGATTTTTTGCTTTCATGGCGAGCATGTTCGCAATTGCCATGTCATAAAGTTTTGCCGATTTCTGTTTTTCTTCTTCAGTAAGTCGTATTTGCTCCTGAAGTTTGGTACGGTCGCCTTCGGCAATCAATCGCTGGTCTTCGGCGTATTTAAAATTTTCTTCTGCTTTCAAACGCATACTCACAGCTTCCCGCCTCATCAATTCTGCAACATATCTCGCCTTATCCGATTCTGTTTTGGCTTCTAACGCACGCTCGGCAAGAAAACGAGCCGTATCTCGCTGTTGTTTTGCTATTTCGTTGGCAGTTTCGGCTGCAAGTCGCTGATTTTCGGCAACTTTTTGTTGTTCCTTGGCATATTTTTGCTGCGCTTCGGCAAATATTTTCTGCTGCTCAGCATTGGATTTTTCGTCCATTGCCCAATATGTTACATAAAGCAATGTCATTATGAAAAATACCAAACCGGAAATAATCCATGTGATTCTTCTTTTTACTGCTTTGGCTTTTGCTTGGATGTAATCAAACGACGCTTCCAAAAAGTCAACATAATTTTCGTATTTATACTGAGCGTTTTTCAATTTTTGTCGCTGAGGCAACTTGGTATTGTCGTATTTTACAAACAAATACGGATTTGGATTGCTTCTATTGAACCATTGATTGAAATATGTGTAATTTCCTGAGTTCAAAAGATATGACGGATTTTTGTCGTTAACAATCCATAATTGCATCTGCGAATTGAAATCGTAATAATCTTTCATATCGGCAACTTCTTCGTTGTCCCATTCTGAAAGCATTTTCCAGTTTCTTATCAGTGCCTCGTGAGTAACATCCAAAACTGTATCACCCGAAAGATACTGAGTTTCAGTCTGTCCCGGAACTGAGAACGGTTTTATCAACGAGTTTTCCGGCGTGCGGAATATATTGATTACACCGCAAACTGTAGCATTTGTAATATGATCTTTGTTGATAATGCCTGTAATTTCAGACAATGTACAACGGTTGCGCACAGGTCGGTTGTTGTCAACTTTGGTAAGCGACTTAAATGTAATTTCGATAATTTCTTTAGATTCTTCGGGCGTGATTGTTTTTTCTGCCCAGTCGGAATTGTGCATGAAATAATCGTAAGCCGATTCGTACAAAATACCGGCATGAGCATTCAAAACGTTGTTCAAATCCGGTTTTTCGTAAAATTTCAGTTGATAATCAGGCAGATTGTTGTACCAACGGTCAAATTCGCCTTTGTCTTCGGGACTGAGAACTTCGCTGGAAATTCCCGCAATTTTGGCAAGATGAATCAAATCCATTTCCACAGCACCGTTGTCCGCAACTTTCCAAAGCAAATTGAGAGCGTGTTGCAACACCGGCAACTGGTCAAAACCGGAATTTAGATTGTTGATAATTACTTCGCAAAGTCGTGACGAGATTTTGCCGCCCGCCATTGTAGCCGGTTCTTCTATAATTTGACGAATTTCGGTACGTTTTAGCTGCGGTACAAAAAACTGTGAATAGGCGATGTATTCCGGAAGATTTTTAAATACAGTACACTGCGAGATAAAATCACTTCGCATTGTAAAAATTACATAAATTGGGAGCTTCTCAGTAATTGATATTCTGATAGTTTCCAAAAGAAGATTAATTGCAGTATACGATTCGTTCGACGGAATACCTTGATTGAAATTTTCCGAATTTGTAAAAACTTCCTCAAATTGGTCAGCAATAATCAAGAGATTTTTTCCTCTGTTAGAAATATCATCGCCGTCAGTAACATAAAACTCAGAATTTTTGTAAAGATCTACCAAAGCCGAAAATCCTTGTCGCAATACTTTGATACATCTGTCAGAATCCTCGTTTATCTGTTTTGACATCGAAATTGCCAACGATTCCAACGGATTTTTTTTCGGTTTGAAATCTGCAATCAGCCAGCTGTTATATTTCGCTTTGAAAAAACCTGCCCTGATATATGGTATCACTCCGGCATATACCATACTGGATTTGCCGTCGCCGGATGCTCCGGTGATAAATGCCATCTTGTTTTCTTCCAACAACTTAACAATTTGACGTATATGCAAATCTCTCCCCTTAAAGAAGATAGACTCTTCCTCGGTGAATGGTCTCAACCCCGGATATGGACAAATTCGAGTAGTTGGCATAATAAATTAATTTTTTGTTGTAACCTTGTCGTAAAATATTTTGATATCCAAAGGTATTACCGATTTGTCTGAAATTGAATACTCCATAATACCTTTCAATACGTTTAATTCCTTTTCTTGAGCGTGATTTTTGTTGGCAGCCAAAAACAATGGCACTACACTGCCGCGACCGCCGTTGTCTTTCCAAATCTGACGGGCAAACGATACGGCCCAATCTTCTGCATAATCGTAATATACAACTCCGATTTTACATTGTGACAACTGACCGGAAATTATATCATTGTACTCCGTTGCAAAACTCATATTAATACTCAAACCCTTTACAGTCTGAAGGTCGGAGAGCATCGAAAGAATTTCGCCCGCAGTTTCCTTGTCTAAATCGTTGTAAATAAAATAAATATCAGCAGCTCCTAAATCAGTTACAGGTTTTGGTTTTACACTCATTATAGTTCTGAGCTCTTCCACAAAAACTATTTCCGATGTAGTGGCTGAATATATTGTATTTTCCACGATGTCGCGACGAATATTATTGACGTACAAATTTCGTGAATTTACCAATCCCGACGGATTCCAAAAAAACATCTTAAAACCGTCTTTTTTAATTGCTCGTGCGATACGATATTGCAAACCCGCCGACGAATCATAACCTGCACCGCTCTCGTTATAAAAATTTAACACACCGAGCAGATGTATAGTACAATCGCAAGCATCTATCTGTCTTCGGATCTCATCAGCGGTAGCTTTATCGTTTGGTACAACAACCTCAATACCTGCACGTTGCAACACATTACTTAAATTATGACGAGTATTTGTCATATCTGAAGTAACATCCGCTAAAAATACCTTGATATCTTGATTCAAAAGTTCCAAAAACATTTTTGTTTGCTATTTTGTTTGTTTAAATTTACACTTTCAAAAGAAGTGCCATAATAAGAAAAACGCATTTTTTTTTGAAAATATCTTACATTTGAATAATTTTGCGGAAATAAAATTCTTTGAATATTAGAACAAAAACTCATTATACAAAATGACAAAGAAATTCGCAGAATACAAGCAGTTCAACTTGTCAGATATCAACAAAGAGATATTAAAACAATGGCAAACTGAACACACTTTCCAGCAATGCTTGAAAACCCGTGAGGGTGCGCCGGCATTCATTTTTTACGAAGGTCCTCCTTCAGCCAACGGTAAACCTGGTATTCACCACGTATTGGCAAGAACTATCAAAGATTCTGTTTTAAGATACAAATCTGCTAAAGGCTTCTTAGTAAACAGAAAAGCCGGATGGGATACTCACGGCTTGCCCGTAGAACTCGGTGTTGAAAAAGCTCTCGGTATTACTAAAGAAAACATCGGTAAAACTATTTCTGTAGAAGATTACAACAAAGCTTGTAGAAAAGCTGTTATGCAATTTACCGATGAATGGGAAGATATCACAGAAAAAATCGGTTACTGGGTTGATATGGATCATCCATATATCACCTACACTAGCGATTATATCGAAACATTGTGGTGGTTGCTCAAACAACTTTACAACAAAGGTTTACTTTACAAAGGATACACTGTACAGCCATATTCTCCGGCTGCCGGTACAGGTTTGAGTTCTCACGAGCTAAACATGCCCGGATGCTACCGTGATACAAAAGATACAACAGCTACTGTACTTTTCAAAGCAATCAACAACACAGAACAATCAAAAGCAATATTCGAGTCAGACAACGAAGATGTACGTCTCATGGCTTGGACAACCACACCTTGGACATTGTTCTCTAACGTTGCACTCTGCGTAGGACCAAAAATTGATTATGTAAAAATCAAAACAAAAAATCCTCACACAGGCGACAACATCAGTATCATAATGGCAAAAGACTTGGTTTCTCACTATTTCAACGAGAAATTCAAAGACCAACCTTTGGACGATTTCAAACCCGGTTCTAAAGAATTGCCATATTCTATCGTAAAAGAATTCAAAGGATCTGACCTCGCAGGAATCAGATATCAACAATTATTACCTTACATCCAACCTACCGACGGAGATGCATTCAGAGTAATAACCGGCGATTTCGTTACCACAACCGATGGTGCTGGTATCGTACACATCGCGCCATCATTCGGTGCTGACGACTTCAAAGTTGCTAAACAAAACGGAATCGGTTCACTTACACTCGTTGACAAACAAGGTAAACTCGTTGACGGTCTCGGCGAATTCTCAGGTAAATTCGTAAAAAAAGCATACGACGAAACCGGAGAAACTGATATCGACGTAGACATCGTTGTAAAACTCAAAAAAGAAGGTTTACTTTTCAAATCAGAAAAAATAACCCACTCTTATCCGCACTGCTGGCGTACCAACAAACCAATTCTCTACTATCCGCTTGACTCTTGGTTTATCCGTACAACAGCCGTAAAAGACCGTTTAATCGAACTCAACAAAACAATCAACTGGCAACCGCCTTCTACAGGTTCAGGACGTTTCGGTCAATGGCTCGAAAACCTCATCGACTGGAACCTCTCAAGATCAAGATATTGGGGAACTCCTCTCCCAATCTGGAGAACCGAAGACGGAAAAGAAGAAGTTTGCATCGGATCTTTTGAAGAACTTATCAACGGTATCAACAAGTCAATCGAAAAAGGATTCATGAAAGAAAATCCTTACAAAGATTTCGTACCGGGCGACTACAGCAAAGAAAACTACGACAAAATCGATCCGCACAAACCATACATCGATCAAGTAATCCTCGTTTCAGAATCAGGAAAACCAATGAAACGCGAATCAGACCTCATCGACGTTTGGTTTGACTCAGGAGCTATGCCATACGCTCAACTCCACTACCCGTTTGAAAACAAAGAAGTTTTCGAAAAAAGCTATCCCGCCGACTTCATCGCTGAAGGCGTTGACCAAACTCGCGGTTGGTTCTTTACATTGCACTCAATCTCAACAATGGTATTCGACAAAATCTGTTTCAAGAACGTAGTTTCCAACGGATTGGTACTCGACAAAAACGGTGAAAAGATGTCAAAATCAAGAGGCAACAGCGTAGAACCATTCTCAACAATCGAGAAATTCGGCGCAGACCCCGTACGTTGGTACATGCTGACAAACGCATCACCTTGGGAAAACCTCAAATTCGACATCGCAGGCGTTGACGAAATCAAGAGAAAATTCTTCGGTACATTATACAACACATACTCATTCTTTGCATTATACGCTAACGTTGACGGCTTTACATACAAAGAAAAAGATATCAATCTGAAAGACCGTCCGGAAATCGACCGTTGGATATTATCATTGCTCAACTCTCTAATCAAAAACGTAGACGAAAGTTTCGCAGCATACGATATGACCAAAGCAGGACGTATAATACAAGATTTCGTAACCGAAAACCTCTCTAACTGGTACGTACGACTCAACAGAAAACGTTTCTGGGGAGGAGAATACAACAACGACAAGATTTCAGCATATCAGACACTCTACACATGTCTCGAAAAAGTAGCACAACTGATGGCTCCAATCTCTCCGTTCTACGCCGACAGACTCTTCAGAGATCTCAACGCCGTAACAGGAAGATACAACACATCAGTACACATCGCTGATTATCCGGTATACGATACCCAAGCAATCGATACATCACTCGAAGAGAGAATGGAACTCGCACAAAAAGTATCATCAATGGTATTGGCACTCAGAAGAAAAGCATCACTCAAAGTACGCCAACCGTTACAAAAAATAATGATACCGATTCTCGACGAGAATATGGAACATCAGTTTGAAGCCGTAAAAAAACTCATCCTAACAGAAGTAAACGTAAAAGAACTCGAATACCTCCATCAGACAGCCGGCATACTAACCAAAAAAGTAAAAGCCGACTTCAAACAATTGGGTAGAAAACTCGGCAAAAACATGAAAACCGTAGCAGAAAAACTCCAAAATCTCTCACAAGAAGAAATCGCGGAATTCGAAGCAAAAGGTTCAATCGATATAGCTGTAAATGATACAATTGTAAACATCCTTACAACCGAAACCGAAATCACATCCGAGGACATCCCGGGTAGATTGGTAGCAAACGAAGGACGTATAACAGTAGCTCTGGATATCAACATCACCCCTGAGCTCAAAAACGAAGGCTATGCACGCGAACTCATCAACAGAATCCAGAACATGAGAAAAGATTCAGGATTCGATGTAACAGACAAAATCAAAATCGAAATTGTTGACATCGATGAAATAAAAGGTGCACTCAAAGACTTCAAAGATTACATTTGTACACAGACACTTACACAACAACTGGACGTAACAAACCAAATCTCCGGCGACAACATCCAGGAAATAGAAATCGATGAAAATCTAAAAACACAAATAAGAATAAGCAAAATACAATAATTTTGCATTATTTTTGTTATATAATATGCAGGCAGACAATCAAAGTTGCCTGCATATTTTTAAATATTAAAAATAACTTTAATCAAAAACTATAACTCACTGAGTTTTAGCAAAAAAATAAAATAATTACTAATTTTTTACACAATTTAAACTAATAACATGGAAACAACTATAAAACGTTACTCAGACGAAGATCTGGAAGAATTCAAACAAATTATTCTCAAAAAACTTGAACAAGCAAAAAAAACTTACAGAGAATATAGTAATATTCTGAAAGATAACGACGGTAATCCTGTAATCTCCAACACAGCAGACCACGAAGACGGTCAACAAAACCTCTCAACCGAGAGCGCATCCATTATGGCATCACGTCAGGAAAAATTCATCAAAAACCTCGAAAATGCCCTAATCAGAATTCAAAACAAAACATACGGCATCGACAGAAAAACAGGTGAACTAATCCCCAAAGCCAGACTGTTAGCAGTGCCTCACGCCACACTAACAGTTGAAAGCAAAGAAAGTATGGGCAAATAAAAATATGTTATATAAGCTATCAAGTGCAAAAGTTTTTTCTTAACTTTGCACCCGTTAACTTTATAAACAAATAAAATGAACTCACTCGCAAAAAAGTCGATCATTATTATAATAGCAGTAATACTAATAGACCAAATTCTGAAAATATGGGTAAAAACCCACATGTACATCGGAGAAAGCAGTTTCAACAATTGGGATTGGTCAATACAAAAATTTCAATTACAATTCGTTGAAAACCCCGGAATGGCATTCGGTTGGGGATTACCCGGCAGCGTAGGAAAAATACTACTCTCATTATTCAGAATAGTAGCAGTGGGCGGAATCATTTATTTGCTAAGATGGCTAATCAATAATCCAAAAACAAAAACAGGACTAGTAATAAGCGTATCCCTCGTATTAGCAGGCGCAATAGGCAACATCATCGATTGCATGTTTTACGGCATGATATTCTCACAATCAGGATACTCAGCCAACACAATAGCCGAATTTCTGCCCGCAGGCGGAGGATACGCTCCTTTTCTACAAGGAAAAGTAGTAGACATGCTATATTTTCCGTTAGTAGAATTTCAACTGCCGACATGGTCTCCAATAAAACCCGGAGAAACACAAATCTTCTTCTCCCCTATCTTCAACATCGCCGATGCAGCAGTTACAATTGGCGTAGCATTACTACTAATCTTCAACAAAAGATTTGGAACCAAAGAATTAATGGCAGAATTGGAAAATAAATCTGACAAAAAAGAAGAAATCACTGTTGAAAAATAATATCACAATCAATAATCGATGTGATAATTCACAACACAATTAACCGGGGGTTGATGTCGTAACCGACAACACCCCCGGTTATTTTATGTCGTCCCGTCGGGACTACACCGATGCAAAAAAACATCATAACGTAACGTGGTATAAGGGATTTACGTGATAATTTTTGGTTTTTGAGACGTTGGTTTTGTTTTTGAGACGTTGGTTTTGTTTTTGAAACGTTGGGTTTTGAGACGTTGGGTTTTGAGACGTTGGTTTTGAGACGTTGGTTTTGAGACGTTGTACACAACGTCTCTACGGCATTCCAATAATAATTCGCAATCCGTTCAATGCATGTAGAGACGTTGTGTACAACGTCTCATTACGGCAATCCAATGATAATACGCAATCCAATGATAATTCGCATTCCGTTCAATGCATGTAGAGACGTTGTGTACAACGTCTCATTACGGCAATCCAATGATAATTCGCAATCCAATAATAATTCGCATTCAAATAATAATTCACAATCCAATAATAATTTGCAATCCAATAATAATTCGCAATCCAATAATAATTTGCATTCCGTTCAATGCGTGTAGAGACGTTGTGAACAACGTCTCACCGTTAAAAAAAAAAATCCCGCCGCAGTGATAACACCGGGCAGGATTTTTCTTTTAAGAAAACAACGTATAGTAATTGATAATTAACTATTCGTAATTATTAGCCTAACCTATAAGCACGTCCTCCTTTTCCGAATCATCTTTGGGTTCTTCTACCTCTGAATCATCGTAATCGTCAGATGCTACATCAACCGAAGGCTTTTCGGAGTAATTAGGCAACGGCAACGAGATAATAATCTCATTAATAAGAGCCACAAAATCGTTGAACTCATCCCCTGCGCCAATCATATACTGCGCCTCAATAGTGTTGATAATAGCGCGGTAAGTTTTCATTACCACAATACGTGCTTGACGCACTTTTGCCTTTCGGAAATTGCGGTATTCGTTGCGTTTTTTAACTGCCTCATCCAAAGCCGCGCGCGCTTCTTTTATAAGCAGATACTCAGCTTTTACGCCCAATACCGAAAGTTTGTCTACTCCCAACTTGTCAATTGAATCGAGAATAGTTTGCAAATTACCAAATCTTACATGGAAGCTTTGGTATGCTTTGAAATTGTACTGATTGATAACAGCCGCAAATGCTTGCGCTACTTCTGCTTTTTCTTTTACAGAAGATTTCTGGTTACCCAATACCACATCTCGTAACACTGTCCAATTTTTCATCGCCAAATAGGCGCATTTGTTAACCTCGGCTGTGTAAGGTGTGGTTTTTACCAAAGAATACGCTGCTTTGTATTCTTCAGCGGCATCTTTGAAAGCTTTAATCAGCGGATTCAAAATTGATTCAGAACCGATCTTCTCCGAAGCACCGATCACTTGCTGTAGGAATTCTACTACTGCTGCGTTAGTCAAACGCGCAAGATTTTTTGTATTAATTGTTCTCATAGTTCTTAAAGTATTTAAAATTGCTGGGGGTCATGCCCCGTGTTTGTTTTGTTTTGATGATGCAAAGATAGGATAGGGGTTTGAAACTTCCAAATTTTTTCACAACTTTTTTTCATATTTTTTTAAAATATTTTCTTAACTTATTATTTTCAGTAACTTACAAAGAATATTTTTTTAACTGTACATTATATTATTTTGCATTTTTATATGATTAAATACTTAAAGTTGTTTAATTGCTATAATATATTTTAGTAACAATATCATATAATAATTATATAAGTAATCCACTCTAATATAGTTTTTTTATGTATATATCATATAATCAAATCAAGAAAGAAATATTTAGAATACATATACTTAGCGCATTATTATTAAAAGATTTAATGAAGTAAAAATAATAAGCTTATTCCGTTTTTCTTATTTTGTGTATCTATTATTAATTTCGATATTTTTTTTCCTTTGTGTTATATTTCCTTTAGTCATCTTTTTTTTCTAACGTGTTAGAATTTTTTTTGTCTATAAAATTTGTTGTTGCTAACATGTTAGAAAGAGTGATGTTGATATAAGATGTTGTTGCTAACGAGTTAGAAATTTTTTTGTCTATAAAATTTGTTGTTGCTAACATGTTAGAAATAGTGATGTTGATATAAGATGATGTTGCTAACGTGTTAGAAATTTTTTTGTCTATAAAATTTGTTGTTGCTAACATGTTAGAAAGAGTGATGTTGATATAAGATGATGTTGCTAACATATTAGAAATTTTTTTGTCTATAAAATTTGTTGTTGCTAACCTATTAGAAAGAGTGATGTTGATATAAGATGTTGTTGCTAACGTGTTAGAATTTTTTTTGTCTATAAATCATACTATATTTTTATACTGATGAAAATTTTTGTCTGATTGTTGGTAAAGTTTGTTTGTTATAATTGTTGTTATATGGGATGTAAAATGATTAATTTGTAATTATAAATTTATAATAATCAATCAAATAAGGCTAAAGTTTAGATTTAATACGGTGGTTACGTCGGATTGGGGTGTGACCTCTACCCTACCCTATTGATGAATTAATGGCCGGGGGTTTTTGTCGTGGACGACAACACCTACGGTTATTTTATGTCGCCGCGTCGCGGCTACGATGTTGATTGAAATAATGGTTTAATGGTTATTATACCACCATTTTTTTGTTATGGATAATTTATGAGGCGGTTCGGAATCGTTGTCGTTGTCGGAATCGTTGTCGTTGTTTTTATATTTGTCATAAAAATATTTGATGATAGCAAGTACACAAGCTACCAAAAAGAGTATTTTGCTTATCGGTTTTATTTCCAGTATATGGAATACAAAACTTAGTACTAAACTGCATATCGCATACAAATAAAAGTCTTTCATTATTAGTAACTTATTATGATTTTAATCGGTTTGTATCAAGTTACCGATGTAAACCGATATTTATTTCAATGAATCCGATGGTCAAAAGTTATATTAAACTGTTGTCTATAAAAAAAAACTGCCCTATAAATTAATATAGAGCAGTTAAATTAATCATCAATTTTAATTATTATTCAAATAAAAAGTTCTTTTTTTTATTCGTCTTGAGCAAGACGGATGCCAATCATTCCGTATTCTTTGTTTTGTGAGAATGAGTGACGTGATGTCATACGGAGATCTTCAGGGTTTGATGTCCAACTGCCGCCTCTGTATACTCTGTCTGTTCCGGTTTCAGGACCTTGAGGATCGTTTTCCGGTGATTTTTTGTAGTATGCTTTGTCGTAAAAGTCGTAGCACCATTCCCAAGCGTTGCCGGTCATGTCGTAGATTCCGAGTTCGTTTGGCTCTTTGGTGGCTACTGCATGCGGTGTAAGTTGTGAGTTGTTTTTACACCATGCTACTTTGTTGTAATCGTTGGAACCTGAGTATGAATAGGTTTTTCCTTTTTCACCTCCTCTTGCTGCGTATTCCCATTCTGCTTCGGTCGGGAGTCTGTATCCTTTTGAACCAGGGATTGGTGTTGCTTTGAAGTTGGTTGAGTCGCGTTTTACTTCGTAGTATTTATCGAGGTGATTTCTTTTTGATAACCAGTTGCAAAACATGACTGCTGCTTCCCAACTTACGTTGTATACTGGGAGGTTGCCGCGGCCTTTGTTGCCGTCAGATGGTTTTTCGTAACCGGTTGCTTCGCAGAAGATGTCGTAAAGCTCGAATGTGACTTCGGTTTTTGCCATTTTGAAGCTTTTGATTGTTACTTTGTGTTCTGGTGCTTCGTCGGATACGCCGGTGGTATTGTAAGTGTAGTCATTGCCCATCCAGAATGAGCCGCCAGGTACTGACACCATTTCAGGTTGTTCTTGTGCTATGCCATGCAAAGCAAACAAGGTGATAATGCCTGTTAATAAAAAGTTCTTAATCATTTTATGTTCGTCTTTTAAGGTTTATACTTCGCTTTTTTTTCACTCCGCCGGGCTAAGCAGCTTCCTGACTTTGTGTTTTTTGCTTTTGATTATTTGTTATTATTTTAATTTGTTTGTGTTCTGCTGTTTTTGTGTGTTACCTGCTGTTTTTGTTACACTTATTTTTTATATGATGTTTTTGTCAGCAGTTTTCCACATTTTTTTGTGTTTTTTGTTATTTGTACTCTTTTTGTTTGGTTTTTCGTTTTTGTTACGTTTTGTTTATGGTTTAGATGATTTTTATTTAATTTTCTGAATTAAAATATTTCACTGCCCCATTGTTATAACGCAATTTTTTTAATTTAATTGACGGCGAAGATAATAAATTTTTATATTTTTTCACACAGTTTTTTTCGTTAACTTTTTTTATTACTTCGTCATCCATGGTTACTACTTCCGGCCATTGTCGTGTAAATCCGTCATTTTCAAGGGTTTTGGCTGTTGAATCGATGCACAAAACGCTTGTTTTTTTGTTTGGCAAAATCCAACAATCGTGTGAGGGATCGATGTTTGAGCTGGCGTACCATGTTAATATATTGTAATCATTTTCGGGTATTCCTTCGTCAACAAAGATAAGTATTTTTGTTGGAATATTATCTTTTTCTACTAATTGTTTGGCGATTTTTTTTACCGAATTTTGTTTTTTTTCTTTTATTTCTATAAACACTATCGGGATGTTTTCCCCTAATAGTGAATTGTTAATTTTTGTTATCTCGGGATATTGGTCTTTTAATTTTTGTTTGTCAATTGTTTTGTTTTCAGGGTTGTACTCTATTGTTTCGTTTTTTTGTGTGAGATCGAAACATATTTTGCCTCCGATTGTGAATTTTCGGCTTGAGTGGTCGAGTACGTCTGAGATTCCTTGGTTGTCGATGTATGTGTGTTCTTTTGGGTTGTATGTTTTTAGTGCTTCTTGCAGGAATTGTTTGTAGTTTGTGATGTCTTGTTCGCCGGTGTATATGGCGAGTATTTTGTTGAACATCATTTGTCCTGCTCCCCAAAGTGTGTTTTTTACTTTTATTGCTGTGCCTTCGTATTGTGGTTTTATTTTTACGATTGTGATGTTGTGTTCTACTCCTGCTGATGGCATGTGCAGTTGTTGTAGTTCGGGCACGTATGTTAGTTTTATGGGGTATGTGAATATTTTTTCGGTGGCTTTGCTTATCCATGCGTCTTCCATTGGCGGTACTCCTACTATGGTTGCAGGGTATATTGCATCGCGGCGATGTGTTATTGCCGTGATGTGGAATACGGGATATTGGTCTGCTAATGAGTAGAATCCGGTATGGTCGCCGAATGGCCCTTCGGTTTTTAATTGTTCTTGGGGATCGATGTAGCCTTCTATTACGAAGTCGCAATCTTCGGGTACTTCTATTTCGGGCTGTGTGATGCAGTGCACGAGTTTTACGGGCTTTTTTCTGAGGAATCCGGCGAGCAGGTATTCGTCGATTCCTTCGGGCAGGGGCGCAGTTGCACAATATGCGTAGACGGGGTCGCCGCCGAGGGCTATTGCTACGGGCATTTTTTTGTTTTGTTGTTGGTATTTTCTGTAGTGTGCTGCTCCTGTTTTGTGTTTGTGCCAGTGCATTCCGGTTGTGGTTTTGTCGTATAGTTGTATACGGTACATGCCTACGTTGCGGATGTTGTTTTCGGGGTCGATGGTGTTTACCATCGGAAGGGTTATGAATTTTCCTCCGTCGTATGGCCAACTTTTTAGTACGGGCAGTGTGAAGATGTCGATGTTATCGGTTTCTATTACTTGCTGGCATGCTCCTCTCCCGTTTTGGTGTTTGGGAAAGTAGTTTGAGATGTCCATCAGTAACGGTATGGTTTTTAGCTTTTTGGCTATTGTGTCTTTTGGTTGTAGGAGTTGTTGGAATAGTGTTTCTATTTCTTGTGATTTTTGTTCGAGGTTTTTACAGTATAATGCTTCTGTTATACGGTTGTCTGAACCGTACATGTTGATTAGTACGGGATATTTTGTACCGTTGTTTGTGAATAGTATTGCTTTTCCACCGTCGTTTTGTTTCATCATACGGTCGGCAATTTCTGCTATTTCGAGGTCGGTACTGAAATATTCGTCGATTTGTATTAAATCGTTTTTTTCTTTTAGTAATTGTACAAAAGATTGTAGAGTGTGCATATAGTAAAAAATCTCTTGATTTTTTTTTATGTACTTATACATAAAAAATGTGAAGCGATTCAAGGTCGCAATTTTTTTTTGCGCCCAAAGATCACCCCACACCATTATTCACCTTAAATATTAAACAAAATTCTTATTTAGAACTTCAGATTATGATATTATCGAATTTTTTTTCAATTTTCTTAAATATCTTCGTCTTCAGACTCAATTTCAATCATGTTGATAGGCATGTCCACGAGGTCACGGATTACTTCACCGTATTCGAGGATGTCATCATCAGGCCAATACCAATTAACTTTTGTATCGGGATCTTCATCGTAAAGTATTTTGAGCTGTTTTGTGATTGTAATCAACCACTTAGAACTACTTGTATTGAAATACTCGTATTTGAAATCTACTACAGTACCTTTTACCGGATTTTTCATGTATTCGATAATCCAGTTTACTAACGGCATGTAGAATGATTCTGAGTCTTCCATCAAAGACTTTCCTTCGAAGAGCAAAATTCCTTTTTCGGGATCAAAGTTTACTAAAGGAGAATTTTGCGATGGTTCTATTTGTATATGTTCCATACTTAATATTTTTCCAATAAATTTGTTGTAAAGTTAGAATTAAATTTTCTAACATACAAAATATTTTCTGAAATTTTTAGCTAATGCATACATCTTTTTTGTTTTTCGACATCAATATTTATGCCGAATGATGTTTGCAATTACTAATTATCAGCGAATAAGAGTTGATTATGTATTAAGCATAGGCATTCGCTATGGATATGATGTTTTATATTGATTTTTCATGATAGTGAAAAGTTTTTGTTATTATGTATTTTAAAGATTTTTAGTATTTGATTTTTGTTAAGTGCAGTATTTTGCGTGATTTATCTATGATATGAAATCATGATTTTGTAACTTAACTGAAATTTTATGAAAGAAATACGAAGAAAATTCTTTATATTTGCTTGTTTTAAAACAGAGTTTTATAAAAAATTATAGAAAATATATAAACCAAATGTTAGATTTTGCTAATGTACGCCTCAATAGTGTGATTTTGCACAAGACAGGCAACAAGTCAAGAGAAGAAGATTTGATTTTGTCAGACCACGAACTTTCGGTGAATGAATCGGTTAAAGCGTTGTTGATGCAGTTTTTTCTAGGTCATTTTTCGGAGGAGAACTATTATAATTTTTGTAGCGAAAATGGTCCGACTGAAAATGATGTTTACAAATATGTGAATGATATTTTCCAAAATCCGGATAGTTTTATTGAAGAGAGTATTAATATTGCTACAAAACTTTATGATGCGGGTACTCATCCGAAGATAAAGGAAGGTGATTTGTACATAGCAAGTTTTTCGGATTTGGTGGTTGACGGCGAATTGGTGGATGCTGTTGGTATTTTTAAATCGGAAACTAAGCAGGATTTTTTGCAGATTCGTACCGGCGAAAGCGGATTGGATATTGTTATTGAGGAAGGTATTAATCTTAATAAGATTGATAAGGCTTGTTTGATTTATAATACTGAACCTGAATTTGGTTATAAGCTTAATATTATTGATCAAACCAATAAGCAGGAGGCTCAATATTGGCGTACTGATTTTCTTGGTATTGAGCAGCGTAAGGATGATTTTTACCAAACTCAGAAATATATGGAGCTTTGCAAGGATTTTGTGGAGGAGGTTTACAACGAGGAACATGAGGTTGATAAGCCGGAACAGATTGCAATGCTCAATAAGTCAAAGAATTATTTCAAGGAGAACGAAACTTTCGACAAGAAGGATTTTGAGGAGAATGTTTTGGCTCAACCTGAAGTGATTGAGGCTTTTAATGAGTATCAACAGCAATATGCCGAGGAAAAGAATGTGGAATTCAAGGAAAATTTCGAGGTTTCAGAAAATGCTCAGAAGAAACAGCAATCTAAAATGAAGGGTGTTTTGAAATTGGATAAGAATTTTCATATTTATATTCACGGTGATGAATCTAAGGTTGTAAAAGGTGTTGATCCTGAGACGGGTATGAAATATTATCAGTTTTTTTACGAACACGAAGAATAGCACGATTTTTCTAAAAAAAATAAAAATTCATAATGAATTACTATATTAATATTGAGACTTCTACAGATATTTGTTCGATTTCGCTAAGTTGCGACAACGATGTGATTGACTCTCGCGAAAATAAGTCTCGCAATCACGCATCAAGTACAGCGGTTTATATAGAAGAATTGCTGAAATCCAACAACTTAACGGCAAAAGATCTTGCTGCAGTAGCTGTCAGCAAAGGTCCGGGAAGTTATACAGGTCTTAGAATCGGAACTTCTACAGCTAAGGGTATTGCTTATGCAAGTGATATTAAACTGATTGCGATAGATACACTTCAGGCGATGGCTCTCAAGGCTTCGGAATCTGTCAACGAAAAAGATGCTGTAATTGTTGCTACGATAGATGCCGGTCGCAACGAGGTTTACGCTGAATTGTTTGATATGAATAATAATTCTGTAAGAAATTGTCAGGCAGAACTTATTGACGAAAATTCTTATGCAGAGTATTTGTTGAAATCAAAAGTATATTTTGTAGGCAATGCTGCTGAAAAAATCAGTAAAATAATAAAACATCCTAATGCTGTATTTATGACCGAGATTGTTCCGTCGGCAAAATATATGTGTAAGCTTACTCATAAGGCGTTTAAAAATCAGGATTTTGCAGATGTTGCATACTTCGATCCGTTTTATTTGAAAGATTTTATCGCTACAGTAAGCAAGAAAAATGTTTTGAAACAATAAACGCTCAGCATCTAAATAAAAACACTCTCCGCCAATGATGAGAATTTTATTGATTTTTTTGTTAACATCGTTAGCAATAGCGGGTTACGCGCAGCCGTCACCTATCGGCGAAAACGAGCAATTGGATTACGAGATTTATTACGCGTTTGTAACGGGTGCTAACATGACTTTGCAGACTGAAAAAATTACAGAAGACGGCAAAGAGCTAATTCACCTTGTAGCAAAGGGTAATACGGTTGGATTTATTGATAAGATTTATCATATCATGGAGGATTATGAGTGTTGGGCAGATCCTAAAACTCTACTGCCGGTAAGGGCGTTGAAAAATGTAAGGGAAAGTGAATCGTACAAAAGATACATCACTTATGATTTCGATCACGAGAAACATCGTGTAAAAAGTTCACATTCAGGCATATCAGAGATAAAAAATAATTGTTATGACATCGTAGGTGCATGTTATAAAATTCGTACATACGATATCGAAAACATGAAACCGGGCGAAAAAATTACAATTAATACTTTCTTTGGCGAAGAAAACTGGCCGCTGTGTATGAAATATATTCAAAAGGAAACTATCAAGATTTCAAAATACGGCAAGATTGAATGTTATAAGTTTGTTCCGGTGGTACAAGTTTCGGGACTTTTTACTGATAAAGATGCGTTAAGTATTTGGATATCAGCAGATGAAAACAAAATTCCGATTCGCGCACAAATGAGTCTGATGGTAGGCAGTGCAAAAGTGGATATTGTAAGTTTTAAAAATCTGCCGTATACGCCAAAATTCATAAAATAAAAGAAATATAAAAAAACCCTCACCAAGATTAATATCCGGTGGGGGTTAATTGTATATGTAAGTAGTTAATAGTCAAACTAAATAGACCATTCGTAACCGTCGCGTGTATCTTTTATAGTAACACCGGCGTTTTTCAAATCGTCACGAAGTTTGTCCGACAATGCGTAATCTTTGTTAGCCTTAGCTTCTTTTCTCAATTGTTGAATCATATCTACAAGATTACCAATGATTTTGCTATTGCCTGAATTTGCGTCTGATGAAGTGTTTTCGTAAAGCAATCCCATAATATCAAAACACAAATCGTTGTATAGTTTACGCAATTTGTTCAAATCTTCTTCAGTAAGAGTTTCTTTGCCATCTTTCATAAGATTGATGTGTTTAACGCCATCGTAAAGATGCGAAATCATAACTGGAGTATTGAAATCGTTGTTGAGAGCGTCAAAACATTTTTCTTCGAGTTCAGCTACTGAGAATGAGGAAGTTTTGCCCGGCTTAAGTTCTGCTAAAGCCTTAACAGCGTTGAGCAATTTTTCCAAACCTTTTTCAGATGCTTGTAATGCCTCGTTGCTGAAATCCAATGTAGAACGGTAATGAGCCTGCAAAATAAAGAATCTTACGGTCATCGGGCTGTAAGCTTGTTCCAAAAGCGGATGATCTCCGGCAAAAAACTGTTCCAATGTCATGGCGTTACCAAGCGATTTTCCCATTTTTTTACCGTTGATTGTAATCATATTGTTGTGAACCCAATATTTAACAGTGTCATGACCAAATGCTCCAACCGACTGTGCAATTTCGCATTCGTGATGCGGGAATTGTAAGTCAATACCACCGCCATGAATATCAAAAGTTTCACCTAAGTATTTGGTACTCATTGCAGTACATTCCAAATGCCAACCCGGAAAACCTTCGCTCCAAACTGAAGGCCAGTGCATGATATGTCTCGGAGAAGCTTTTTTCCAAAGTGCAAAATCGCATTGGTTGTGTTTCTCGTCCTGACCGTCAAGAGTACGTGTTTTTTCAAGAAGGTCTTCTACATTTCTGCCTGACAATTTGCCGTAACGATATTTTTCTGAATACTTTTTGATATCAAAATATATAGAACCGTTTGATTCATAAGCATATCCGTTGTCAAGAATTTTCTTAACCAAATTGATTTGCTCAATGATATGTCCGGAAGCGTGAGGCTCAATAGATGGAGGCAAAACATTGAGAAGACGCATATTTTTATGATAATCTTCGGTATACATCTGCACAACTTCCATCGGCTCAAGGTTTTCTAATTTTGCTTTTTTTGCAATTTTATCATCACCTTCATCAGCGTCATGCTCCAAATGTCCTACGTCAGTGATATTTCTTACGTAACGAACTTTGTATCCTAAATATTTTAAATATCTGAATATCAAATCGAAAGTAACAGCCGGACGAGCATGCCCCAAATGTGCAGGACCATAAACCGTTGGTCCACAGACATACATCCCTACATAAGGCGGATTTATGGGTTCAAACTTTTGTGTTGTTCTACTTAATGAATTGTAAATAAGTAAATTACTGCTCATATAATAAAATGTTTTGTTTTTTCTAAAAATTAGAATGCAATGATAATAAAATTTTCAGTGTCAAACAAAAAATTAATGTTATTTCTCGATTACATCCACTACCCTACCGTGCTCGTATACAACAACTTTTATCAAATCGCCTTTAGAATTGTAATAGTATTTTTTACCGTCATTCAGTTGACCATTCAAGAATGTACCTTCGCTCTCAAGACGTTTGTCCATTGAATATAGTTTTCTGTAACCTGTACCTTGAAATAAAAGATACTGATCTTCTTGACGTTCAGGCTTTTCCTGTTTTACAACCGGTTTGGGAGTCTCAACACGATTCTCAGCCACTACCCTACTGTTGGAATAAATTTTGGAAGCTGCAGCATCGTAAACGCCATTGTTGTAAACATATTGAGCTTTCAAAGTTCCTTTCTCGTAATAAACTTTAGTTACACCATGAGAAACTCCGTTAACCCACTGACTTTCAGAACGTAATTTACCGCTATCGTAATATTCAGCCAAAAGGCCATTACGTTTATCATTCTCCCAAATACCAGATATTCTGAGTTTTCCGGATTCAAAATAATACTTTTGCACTCCGTTTCGGCTGCCGTCGTTATCGTAATCGAAATCTTGAGCAAGTTTTCCGTTGGAATAGAAAAATTTGTAATCACCAACCCAATGCCCATTATCCCAAGTACCCTCCTCCTGAACAATGCCGGAAGGATAATAAACTTTGGCCGGACCTGAAACTACTCCATTAACGTAAGTAAGTGAATATTTGATATTTCCGTTTCGATAGTAATAAGTCCAAACACCTTGCTGGATATCGTTTACATAATTACCGCGAGAAGAAACCAAAGTTTGCAACGTGTCGTAATACGACAGCCACTCCCCTTGCTTCTTATTATTGTCATCAACACAGTTTACCTTTGAGCCTTTGTGAAGTTCACATCGCTGTGCAAACAAGTTGTTAACAACAAAAAAATCTAAAATAATTATTATAACAAAAAACTTTACAATATTTATTTTACTTTTCATTTGTAAAAATAGGTAATATATCGTTTAACAAAATCCAAATTCTATATACGAAAAAATTAATCTAATTGTTGCAAAATTGTTGAATTAAATTACTTGCAGGAGAATAATTTTTTTCAAGGGCGATGTGAAGATCCTCACAAACCCCTTCCCTACTATTTCTGTTGAGATTGAGTAAAGCTCTCAAGTAATAGTAATAACCGGAATTCGGATTTATTTGAATACATTTTGAAACATCCTGAATGGCTTTCAAAAGGTTTTCATTTTTGTTAGAAATTTCAGACAAGTTTCTGTAAGTCAACGATCTGTTGAAATATGCACCCTCGTTGAGAGAATCCAAACTCAAAGCACGTTCAAAATCCTCAAGAGCTTTGTCATATTGTCTCAAACCATTGTAAGCAAGACCTCTGTTGGAATAAACCGAAGGATTGTCTGTTTTTTCTGAAATATATTTATTGAAATCTTCAATAGCATGCGAAAAATCCATATATTTTCCGTAAGCCACTCCCCTATTTACGTAAACGTCAATGAGTTTCGGATTAAGATCAAGAGCACGTTCAAAATCGAAAATCGCCAACGAGAAGTAAAAAGAGCAAGAATCCGGATTCTGTTTACCAAATCTTTCAGAATAAGAATCGTAAATCGAAGCACGACTATGGAACGCAGGCGCAAAGTCCGAATCGTACTTTATAGCCTCACAAAAATCCAAAAATGCCTTTCTTTGATAACTTGTATCATTTGTGTGCTCAAAAACGTCAATTTCAGCCAAACCGCGGTTATAAAAACAGTGTGTGTAGTCGGGTTTATACTTAATTCCATTAGTGAAACAATCTATAGCAGATTTCTTAAATTCAAGATATTTGCTATCATCAACTTTTTTATAAACAGAATCAGCAATTAAATTCTTTTGACTTCCTAAATTGTTCCAACCGATAACAGCTTCAGGATATTTTGATACACAATCTGTCCAAAGTGTTTCACTATCATGCCATACCTTTTGACGTTGAACTGTCAGTACACATAAAATGAGTGCATAAGCAGCAAAAACACCGTAAATTAGAGAATCTCTATCTTTGAATTTAACTAACAATAAATCAAGACCATACGCCAACAAAACTGACAATCCGATGGACGGAATATATGAATAACGATCGGCATACATCGCAGATCCTACAGGTATAAATTGTAACAAAAGCGCGATGTTAACTACATAAAACAGCAATCCGAATGTAAATGTTTTTGATTTCTTATAAGTGAAAAAACTCAAAAGCAAAAACACAATAAAAATCGGAACTGTAAGCCAATAAATCATTGGAACAGTGCGGTTTACGATGTCAGGATACGGATAAAGGCATGCAAGTTTTACAGGCAGAATAAAACGTAAGATGTATTGCAAAAATCCGTTGGAACCAAATGCAATACGTTGATACGGTTCGTATTGGTCGGTTTCTGCCAAAGCATCAGAAACTGCCTGAGCCTCAATAGAAATCAAACCAAAATATATTGAAATAGCGAAGAACGGAATCTTATTAAGATGCGTTTTCGGCTTTAAATAATCATCGGTTAAGAAATAATCTACAAGGAAAAGCGTTATAGTTAATGAAACTGCTTGCCCCTTAGATAATGCACTTAAAAAGAAAACTATAATTGATGTTATATAAAACAAAACATTATGTTGTTTTTTATACAAGATGTAACAGTACAACGACAAGAAAAAGAACATCGTATACAGCACATCTTTACGTTCAGCAATCCACGTTACAGATTCTACGTGAAGTGTATGAATACCAAACAGTAAAGTAATTACGATAGGGTAGAGCCGTTTGGTAAACAACTGACTGAAAATCAGATACACCAAAAAACATGACAACAAATGCAATGTGATGTTGATTATAATGAAAGTATATGGCAAAGCTTTGCCGTTTGCACCAATTTCAGCAATTTGGTAATTTAAATTTAACGTAAGCATTGTAAGAGGGTGGTAGTTACCCATAAAATACTTTTCCTTTGGATCGTCGGAGAAAAACATCTTCTTAACAGTCTCTTTATCAAGAGTTTTCAACAACGAATTGTCATCGATGTACTTATCGTCATCCCAGTTGGTAGCATGATTGTCCAAACTGAAAGAATAAACGAAAGCAGTTAAGATAACAATCAGAAACATAGGCAAATAACGTTTCCAAACAGGCACGTTAATATCCGCAATCGGCGATTGAAACTCAGACTCAACAGCCGATGGAGCAGGGGAGTTCGTATGTGAACTATTCCTTACATATTTTCCTTTAAGCATACTTAATTTAAGTTAATTTTATAGAAACTCAAGATACAAAATTACAAATTATTTTAATTTTGCAATAAAATTTAGCCGAACATAACGAAATGATTGATCAAGAAACCGTACAGAAAATAATAGAAAGTGCTCAAATACTGGACGTTGTGCAAGATTTTATGTCGTTGCGCCGTCGCGGAACAAACTGGATTGGTTGTTGTCCTTTTCACAACGAAAAAACACCGTCGATGTCAGTTTCTCCGGCAAAAAACATCTTTAAATGCTTCGGATGCGGCGCATCAGGCACGCCTGTATCGTTTGTAATGCGTCACGAAAACATGACGTATCCCGAAGCTCTAAGATATTTGGCTAAAAAATACAATATCACAATCAAGGAAAAAGAATTCACGCCAGAACAAAAAGAAGAGCTCGAAGAACGTGAAAGTATGAATATTGTAAACCAATTTGCACAAAAATTCTTTTCTGACCAACTAATGAATACAGAAGAGGGTAGGGCTATTGCGTTGACATATTTTCAACACCGCGGATTCAGACCGGAAACCATAGAGAAATTTCAATTGGGATATTCTCCGGCCAATAGGCAAGCACTTACAAATGAAGCAATTAAAAAAGGTTATCAAACAAAATTTCTCGTAAAAACCGGTTTAACGATTGAGAAAGAAGACGGCTATAGATTTGACCGTTTTGCTGGTCGCGTGATGTTCCCGATTCATGCTATTTCAGGCAAAGTTGTAGCATTTGGCGGACGTATTATGCAAAACGACAAGAAAATGGCAAAATACGTAAACTCGCCTGAATCAGAAGTTTACCACAAAAGCAATGTCTTGTACGGAATATATCAAGCAAAAAACGAAATCGTAAAACGCGACAAGTGCTATTTGTGCGAAGGTTATTGCGATGTAATTTCAATGCATCAATCGGGTGTTACAAATACAGTTGCATCGTCAGGAACTTCTTTAACACCGGGGCAAATATCTGTAATTAAGCGATTTACAAACAATTTAACGGTAATTTATGACGGCGATTGGGCTGGTATTAAAGCTTCGTTGCGAGGTATTGACTTAATTTTGGAACAAGACATCAATGTAAAAGTTGTACTCTTGCCGGAACCCGAAGACCCTGATTCATTTGCACTTAGCCATACGCCTCAAGAACTTCAGGATTATATCGACCAACACGAAGAAGATTTTATCAAATTCAAAACCAGAATTTTACTGAAAGATGCTGAAGATCCGCTGAAAAAAGCCGAAGTTATCAACAGCATAATTGGCTCAATATCAAAGATTTCCAACGCCGTAACACGTTCACTGTACATCAAAGAATGTAGTAGACTTCTTGACGTACAGGAAGATGCGTTGTACGCAGAAACAGGACGAAAACTCAAGAAAAATTACGAAGACGAAATGAAACAACGTTTTCGTCAGGGAATCAACAATGTTGCGGAATCTACAACTGTTCATCTACCTGAAAATTCAGAACAACAAACTGAAAATCAACAAAATACAGAAAGGGTAGGAGAGGAGGCAAAAGTTCCCGGATTCGTAAATAACATCTACGCCGAAATCGAAGAAAAAGAAATCGTAAGATATCTTATCAACTATGGAAACCTTGAATATGAGCGAATTACAGATCCTTCAACCGGTGAAATAAATATAATAAATGTTGCAACATACATCATTACCGAGATGTTGAACGAAGAAATGGAATTCAGAAACTTAATTTATAAACAAGTTTTTGAAGACTACAAATCGCATCTATTTGAAGGTCAGAATGTTGACACTGCATATTTCTTAAACAACCCTGATGAAAAAATTAGAAATCTCGCATCAGAAGTTGCGATAGAAAAAGACAGTATCAGCAAGATTTGGGCTAGGCGAGGAGCTACATGTGAAACTCCCGACGAAACTTACAAACAAGATATTCCAAAATCAATTCTTTGTTACAAACTGAAAATCATTCAGTTAGCATCAAAAGAAACATTAGCTCTGTTGAAAGACAAAACCAAAACTATCGACGAGCAAATGCAAATTTTGGAAAATTGTAAACAACTCAAGGAAGTTGAAAAATCATTGTCACAAAACTTGAAAAGGATTATAATTATCTGATTTTCAATCAAATAAAAACTAAACGATTGAAAACAAAAAAAGCTACAAAATCAAAAGAAATTGTAGCTTTTTGGTGGACCCACTAGGGCTTGAACCTAGGACCCCCTGATTATGAGTCAGATGCTCTAACCAACTGAGCTATGGGTCCAACGATTTAGTTATCGTTTTGTGACTGCAAAAGTAGAAACAATTATTTTAATAACCAAAATTTTTTTAATAAATTTTTATGTTAAAACCAAAAATAGTTAATAACGTGGTATTTGACCTTGGCGGAGTGCTATTTAATCTCTCCGAACAAGCCACATTGGACGCATTCGAGAAAAACGGTGTGAAAAACGTCAATGAAAAATACAAGAAAATGATTGAAAGTGAATGGTTTAGAGATTTTGAAATCGGAACTATTCCGCCCGAAGAATTTAGAAACCACATGCGAAAACTAATGGAAATCGATTTGTCTGACGAAGTTTTCGATAGTTGTTGGAACGCAATGATTACGAGCTATCCTCCTATAAATAGAGCATTTCTAAGAAGGATAGCAGAAAAAAACAATCTTTACGTCTTGAGCAATACAAATGTTATTCATGTCAAGTATTTTGAACCAATTGCTAATTGGCCGAGTTATTTGTTCAAAAAAAGATATTATTCCAACGAAATTCACTTTAGAAAACCGGATTTGGAATGCTTCAATTTTGTGGTTAACGATGCTAAAATCACACCTGAAGATACTGTGCTACTCGACGACAGAATTGACAACATCGAAAACGCAAAAAAAGCCGGTTGGAATGCAATTCATGTTAAAGAACAAAGCGCGTTATACAGAATTTTCAATTACGACACAAAGTGAAAAAAATTCTGACAATTTGTTTAATATTACTAAGCATCAGCGCATTGGCTCAAACTAGCGAAGAGAAAATGAAACTCGCAATGCAGCTGGCAGAAGAAGGTAAATTCAATGAGAGTAACAAACATCTAATTGATTTATATTCAACAAATTACATGCGTGATTTAGTTTGCTACAATCTTTCGGTAAACTATTTCTACATGAAAAATTACATCAAAGCAGAAAAATTCGCTACTGAATCCATAAAAATGAATTCAAGTTATGCGCTGCAAGCTACAGTAATCAAAGGTAAATGTCTGAGTATCAATAGAAAATACTACGATGAAGAAGAATTGTATCAAAAAATGATTCAGAAATATCCCAAAGAATTTCTGCTGCATAATTTGCTGGGATACAATTACATAAAACAGTCAAAAACCGATAAAGCGGAAGAAGAATTTCAAAAATCTGTAAAACTAAATCCTTTCGGATCGGAAGCTCATTTGGCATTGGGAAATATTAACAAAGACAAAGAACTGTTAATCAACAGTTTACTTTGCTATTACTACTTTCTGATGACAGAACCGAACACAACCAGAACTCTGGAAATTGTGAGAAAAATCGGCGAAGAAATGAACTTCAAGGAAACAGATAGAGTAATCGCACAAAAAACTTCAAAACCGGAAAATCTAAGTAAAGAAGAAAACGATTTAATTTGGGCTATGCTTTTTATCAACTCGCTGAAAACTACCAAATTAACCGATGAAAATAAGATTCCGGAAATGAAAACTTTTGTTGAAAATTCCAAATCGCTTATTACAAATATTACTGAAAGCATAGAAACTTTTGAAGGATTTTACGAAGAATTTTATGTACAATTTTTCAGTAAGATGTTAAAAGACAATATGTTGAATGAATTTTTGTATTACAGTTTAATCAATATTTATGAGGATCTCAGCGAATCGATTCACGGCGTAACCAAAGACAAGATGTTAAAGTTCGCAGATTTCCTTGAAACAAATACTAAGAATGAATAAATAATTGTAAGATTGAAAAAAATTTTGAATTATTTAATCAAATGATTTAAGAAACTGTCAACAAAAAATTTTTGTCAGAAACAAAATCTTTATACATTTGTAAAAACAATAAAAATTCAAATTAAAGAAAATATGGAAGTACAAGTAAATCACAACTACACCGAAGCTGAGGCTTTGGAAAAAATGAAAACATTTTTGGGTAAGTTGAAAGAAGAATACAGCGACAAAGTTGATAATATAAACGAAAATTGGGAAGGAAATTCCGGCAGTTATTCATGCAATTTCAGCGGAATGAAATTGGAAGGAAATATCAAAGTAACTGACGGAAAGGTAGTTGTAAACGGTAAAATACCGTTTTTCGCTATGCCGTTTTCGTCAGTTATTGAAAGTACAATCAAGAATGAAATTGATAAAGTATTGAAATAAAATTTTTTACTTAACTTTATTTTTTCGGCATTTGTGCGCCGTCTACTTTCACAATTTCACCTTGTGAATATTCGATATCAAAATCCAAAAGGCCGTCTTCATCGTAAATTCGCCATTGTCCGTCTTCCTTGCCGCTCATGTATTGACCGTCGATGTGAATTTTGCCGGACTCAAAATACTCGCGATATTTACCGTGAAGATTGCCTTGTAAATATTTTGCTTCAACTTTCAGCTTGTTGGACGGCAAATAGTAAACTTTGTAATCACCTTGCAAGGTTCCGAACTTGAAATTTTCGTAAACAAGTGCATCGCCGGTTTTGGTTGTCCACATCCCGTCTTTCTCTCCTTCGGTAAAAATTCCGGTCTGAAGCGAATCGCCCAAAACTGTAAGTTCATAATAATCACCTTCTTCCAAGCCGTTAACATAATTTTCTACACGTCTGATATTTCCATTCGGATAATACCAAACCCATTTGCCTTCAGGTTTTCCGTCTTTGTAAACGCCTTGTTGCTCGGTAGCTCCGTCACTAAAATAGAAAATCCATTCACCTTCGCGTTTACCGTTTTTGTAAATTCCTTTGCCGGAAATTGCACCGATGGAATCAAACAAAGTCCACTTGCCTTGCTCTCGTCCGCGACCGTCCACAATACCGTCGGCAATTTTTTTACCTTCGTCGTTGTAAGTTACAGCTCCGTTTATTTTACCCTTCTCGTTGTACGTACGATGAACGCCAACCGGAATAGAATCTTTGTAAGCACCTGATTTCTTGAGAGTACCGTCGGCATAAAACTCGTTTTTTACTTTTACATTGTTTTGCGAAGATGCCAATGAATTTTTGTTTTCTACAACGCGCTTGCCGTTTATCCAACGCTCAATTTTTACTTCACGGCCTCGAGTATCAAATTCTCGGTAATAACCGTTGAGCAAATCATCTTTGTAGTAACACTCCGTTCTTACCTTTTTGTCGGGATAAAAGGTCTTAAAAACACCTTGTTTCAGACCTTTTTCATCAAGACGATTAAGAATATCTTTATCGACAAGATCTCCGTATTTATACGTCAAAATTGCGACGATGTCTCCTTTGTCGTTATATTGATATCCTTCGCCATGTTTTCTGTCGTCTTTATATGGAATTTCGGTGTTTAAAAGACCTTTCTCGTAATAAAATGAAAATCCTTGTTTCTTGTCGTCACGATAGAGTTCCTTGGCTTTCGGCACATTGTGTTTTACTGAATCCTGATATGTGGTGTAAGTAACAGAATAACCGTTTTTTTTACCGTAATTGTAATTGATAAGGCTTGTTGTATCGCCGGTCTCATCAAAAAACAGCCAAACACTGTCCAATTCGTAATTAACACGGTTGCCTGCCGATTTTAATACGCCGTTGGGATAATATGTCTTCCAAAATCCGTCAGGTTTACCGTTTCTAAGCGTTCCTTCGCTGGAAATGCTGCCGTCGGGATAATAAAACTTGTTATAGCCATTGGTTAATATTTGGTTTTGACCGTATGATAAGGCTGCTAATACACTCATCATCAATAGCATACAAACCTTTTTCATAGTAAAAAAAAATGTTGATTATTAGTTTTAAATAAGTTACTTACTCATCTCCATCATTCTGTTGATACAGATTTGGGCTTTTTCGCCGAGCTCTTTCGGAATATCAACTTCAGGAAATTCGTATTTCAAAGTTAAATAAATTTTCTGAATTGTATTTCGTTTCATATTAATGCACACATTGAGCGGTCGGCCGTTAACATTTGGAACAGGAATAAATGTTTTCTGCGGACTTCTCTTTTTCATTTCATAAAAAATACCGGGTTCGGTAGCAACGATAAATTCCTGAGCATCAAGTTCATAACTTTTCTTGAGTAGGAGAGAGGTTGCTCCGATAACATCGGCTTGTTCCAAAATAGTTTCCGGACATTCAGGATGCGCAAGTACCACAGCATTAGGATGTTGAGTTTTTAACTCACGAAGTTTTTCTGGATCGAAATGGTCGTGAACATGACATCCGCCTTGCCAAACAACAAAATTTTCGCGGCCGGTAACTTTCTTAATATAATTACCAAGGTTTTTATCCGGACCGAAAATCACTTTTTCATCTGCGGGCAATTGCGAAACAATTTTTTGCGCATTAGAAGAAGTTACTACAATATCAGTCAAAGCTTTTACTTCGGCTGTTGTGTTTACGTAAGAAATCACAGTATGATCGGGATATTGTTTTTTGAATTCGGCGAGAGATTTCTCGTTGATAGAATCTGCCAACGAACAACTTGTAGCTAAATCCGGAATTAACACTTTCTTGTTGGGACACAGCACTTTAGCAGTTTCAGCCATGAAATGTACGCCCGCAAAAAGAATTATATCAGCCTGAGTTTTAGCAGCTTGCTGAGCCAATCCTAAACTATCGCCGGTATAATCTGCAATTTCCTGCACTTCGTCTGTAGTATAATAGTGCGCCAAAATTACAGCATTTTTTTCCTTTTTCATTTTAGCGATTTCAGCCTTCAAATCTAATCCTTCCGGAATGGGCATATCAATATGTCCGTTTTTCAAATTCGGTTTTATAACTTCTGCCATAGTTCTTAAATAATAATTATATTTTTTAATTTAATTTTTTTTTGATGATTATTATTGCCTGTTGATATTGTGGATAACTTTTTTCTTTAACTTTGCAATGGTGTGTAAACACACACTTATTCACTTTTTTCAACAGTTGATGTTAATATTAAATCGTTGTTTTATAGTTGATTACAGAAGTTATCCACATTATGCACTTTCGTTGATTGTTAGTGTTGATGTTGATAACTCAATCACGGTTTAAAATTATAAAATTGTTGATTTGTTTGTGGATTATTTGTTGATAAAAAATGAAAATTGTGGATAATTCGTAATTTTGAACCGAATTTATTTTTTATCCACAACTTGTAAACAAACAATCAACTCTTAATTCACAACCGTTGTTGATAACTCTTGTAAGTTTTTGATATTTAGTAAGTTATATTGTTTATAACTATTTGCTAAATTCTTAATTTTCAATTATTTGACTTTTTTTGCTGTCAAATAGTTATCAACAATTAGTGTTTTGGTATATATTTTGTTTTAAACATAAATTTGTATTAGTATGAAAATCAGTAAATTAGTTATGGCTTGCGACCATGCGGGCTACGAACTTAAGCTTTTCCTCAAGGATTACCTTCAGAAGAAAGGTTATACCGTTGAAGACAAGGGTACAGACTCTGCTGAGAGCTGTGATTACGCAGATTATGCTCATCCTCTGGCTTTGGAAGTTGAGAAAAATCCTGAATTTTATGGTATTACTATCTGCGGTAGCGGCAATGGTATTTCTATTACGGCCAACAAACATCAAGGAATTCGTGCTGCGTTGTGTTGGAATGATGAAATTGCCCGTCTTGCCCGTGCTCACAACGATGCCAACGTACTTTCTTTGCCGGCTCGTTTCATCTCTAAAGATGAAGCTGTGAAAATTCTTGATACTTTCTTGAGTACAGAATTTGACGGTGGTCGTCATCAACGCAGAATCGAAAAAATTCCTGTGAAATAATTTTTATTTGTAAATTCTGGTTATCAGATATTTAGACATCAATATGCCTAAATACGCACCTAAGATGTCAGCTGCAAGATCCCACAGATCAAAGCTTCTCCATGGTTCAAAATATTGAATTACTTCGATTGTAAAACCAAATAGTGCGCTGATAATCAGAATTTTTATTTTGTTTGAAAGTTCAACGTATCGTGTCTCTATACAAATTAATGCTGTAAGTATCATAAAAATTACGCAATGAACTATTTTGTCGAAATGTGGAATTTGTAAATGAAAACTGTCTTTATCCATTTTCGGCATGTCTATTTTTATTGTACAGCATACAAGCATTATTGTTACCCACAATATGCTGTATTTGTATTTTAATAATATTTTTATCATCATGTCAGGTTTATATATTCATATTCCTTTTTGTGTTAGGAAATGTGGTTATTGCGATTTTTACTCTGTAAGAGCAAGCAAAGATAGTGAATTAGTACAACATTTCATAGATAATCTTCTTACTGAAATATCTTTTAAATCTTATCTTTTTAAAAATGAGATTGTTGATACTGTTTACTTTGGCGGTGGTACACCATCGTTCATTTCGTTTTCGTATATCGAAAGGATTTTCAGTTGTTTGACAAAATATTACAATCTTAATCCCGATTTGGAGTGTACGATTGAGATTAACCCTGAGCATGCCACTGATGAATATTTCAGACAGATGCGTTCTTCCGGGTTTATCAACAGATTGTCAACAGGTTTTCAGGCTATGGACGACCAAGGTTTGAAATATCTTGGTAGAAATCATTCCGTTTCAGATAATTATCGTTATCTTGATTTATGTTCAAAATATGATTTCAGTAATTTTTCGGTTGATTATATTTTTGGTTACGAAACTCTTGAAAATAAAGAAATTGAACGTTCTTTCAAGATTTTTTCCGATTATAATATTCCTCATATTTCGGCTTATAGTCTTGGTATTGAGGATAATACGCCTTTTGCAAAGAAACTTGCGAGCGGAATTATTCACCGTCCTGATGATGATTTCTTTTTACAACAATTCAAACTTGTTCACAATTTGCTTGAATCGTTTGGTTATCAACATTATGAAATTTCAAATTATTCGCTTCCGGGGATGTATTCGCGTCACAATTCCAACTATTGGGACTTTGTTCCGTATTTAGGTTTTGGACCTTCTGCTCATTCTTTTTACAATAATTCCCGCAGTTGGAATGCCCGAAAACTTGTTGATTATTCCAAGCAAATCTCTGAAAAACAGTTATATACAGAAAACGAGATTTTAAATCAGGATGATAATTTCAACGAATACGTTATGCTGAAGTTCAGAACGTTTAAAGGTGTTGATATTTCCTGTTTAAAATCCCGTTTCCCGAAATATTTTGATCATTTTATGAAAATTCTTCATCGTAAAGATTTAGTTGATTATTTTGACTTTACTGATGATTATGTCAAGTTGACGTTGGATGGAATTTTCATTTCTGATTACATCATTTCTGAATTTTTTGTTTAGAGTTTCAGTTTCAGAGTAACATCTGTTGTCATATCGTAATGTTTGTAATCATCTGTTGGTAATTTGCTTCTGTATTCATAGTTGTAACCAATTTCCAACGAAAGTTTTGTAGTGATTTTTGTTACTAACTTTGTTGTAGATGAAATTAAGTAATCATCAAATTCTTTCAACGACGGTTGATAAAATGTATAATGTAATAGTGAAACATTTTCACCAAATTTCTGTTTTATTTTTGGTCTGATTGACAAACGCCAAACTTCGTTGTTCAATTCATTTTCTTCGGGAGTGTAGTCAACATTATCATAAACTATCGCTGTGCTTATTGAATAATCGCAAGTATCAGGTTTAGTCCAGATTCTGAGTTTCACACCTACTAAACCGCTGACTTTTAAGTCGTAACCTTTATATTTGTTGCTTACTGTTTCCATTGCGATAAAAGGCGACCATCTGTTGTATTGATACCAGTCGAATTTTATTCCGGTGTTGATACCTTTGTTGGTTTCTTTACCGTCTTCTTTTTGATACACAAATTTGTAATTCACATTTGCAGTTATTATACTGTCGTTTCGTTGTAGTTCTGAGGAATTTTTTAAACTGAAGTTGTCTACGTTTCCGGAGTTTTGAGACATACCTACGCCCATTTCAAAATTCCACTTTTTTTTCTCTTGTGCATTTGCTGTAATTCCTAACATTATCATTATCAGCAAACTAATAAATTTTGATAGTTTCATTATTTAAATTTTTCTTTGTAAATTTGCAAAAATTTTTTTCTAAGTCATGGGTAAAATTAAACAACTTGCAGGTCAGACCTTTATCTATGGTTTGAGTTCCATAGTAGGAAGGCTTTTGAATTACCTTTTGGTTCCGCTCTACACTCACGTTTTTGAATCATCGGAGTATGGAGTTATCACCGAATTGTATACTTACGTTACATTTTTAATGATTTTGTTAACTTACGGAATGGAAACCGGATTTTTCAATTTCTCTAAATCTGAGTACGATCCCGACAAAGTTTATTCTACTTCGTTAACATCATTATTTACTACAAGTTCTTTATTTGTTTTACTTGGTTTGGTATTTTCGTCAAACATCGCTCACTTGCTCAATTACGACAATCATGTAAATTACATCTCCTTTTTCGTATTGATTTTGGGTTTAGATGCTTTTACTTCTATACCATTTGCCAGACTTCGCCAGCAGAACAAGGCAATCAAGTTTGCTGTTTTCAAATTGATTAATATTTTTGTAAATATCGGTCTTAATTTGTTTTTCATACTTTGGTTACCTCAGCTTGCTGAAAGTTCTGATTTATTTTCAGTTATCTATTCACCAACTTTTGGAGTCGGCTATGTTTTTGTTTCCAATCTTATAGCTTCGGCATTGATGTTAGTATTGTTTATCCCGGACTTTTTCAAATTGAAATTTTCATTTGACAAAGTTTTGCTTAAAAAGATGTTGACATATTCTTTGCCGTTGATTGTTTCCGGTTTGGCTGGAATGATAAATGAATTTTTCGATCGTATTTCAATTAAATTCTTTTACACAATTCCAGACGGTGTTACAGATGCTAACACTTACATCCTCAGCGAGTTGGGAATTTACGGTGCAAATTCTAAAATTGCTGTTTTGATGACATTGTTTATTCAATGTTTCCGTTATTCTGCCGATCCTTTTTTCTTTTCCAACAAAGGTTCGAAAGATTTTCCGCAACTTTTTGCAAATGTAAACAAATATCTTTTAATATTCGGTTTATTTATATTTTTAGGAATTATTTTTTATCTCGATATCGTAAAATATTTTATTGCAGAGTCTTACTGGTCGGGATTAAATGTTGTTCCGTTCCTTTTGATTGGTCATTTGCTTTTAGGTTTGGTTTACTTGCAATCGTTTTGGTACAAGTTGAATCAAAAAACAGTTTACGGAATTTATATTTTTGTAATCGGTTCTGTTGTAACTATTTTACTTAATTTCATTCTTGTTCCAAAGTTCGGATATATTGCTTGTGCAGTTTCCAATGTTTGTTGTTACCTTATCATGTTGACAATCACATTCCTATGGGGCAGAAAATATTTAGTTTGCGAATATGATTTCAAAAATATGATTATTTACGTTGTGGCAGCAGCTGCGTTGTATGTTGCTTCTGTTTATACAAATGATTTTCAGTTTTGGACAAAGATGTTTGTAAATACTTTATTGTTAATAAGTTTTATGCTTTTGGTTTACAAGCTCGAAAACTTAAGAGAATCTTTGATAAAACTTCGTAAAAAATTTTTCAAACGATAATTTTATTTATTATTTTTGTAAGACTTTTCCAGTTGATATTATGATAGTTAAAGTAATTAATAAAAGTAAAAATCCTTTACCGAAATATTCTACAGAATATTCGTCCGGATTGGATTTATGTGCAAATTTAGATGAAGATATTGTTTTGAAACCTTTACAGCGAGTATTGGTTCCGACAGGATTGTTCATTGAATTGCCCGAACACTATGAAGCTCAGATTCGTCCGCGTTCCGGTTTGGCATTAAAATCAGGAATTACGGTTCTTAATACTCCCGGAACTATCGATACTGATTATCGAGGCGAAATCAAAGTTATTTTGATAAACCTTTCAGATCAGGATTTTACAATTCATAACGGTGATAGAATCTGTCAAATGGTGATTCAACGTTTTGAACATGTTGATTTAGAAGTTGTTGAAAAATTATCTGATACAGTTCGTTCTGATGGCGGATTTGGTCATACCGGCGTATGAAGTTAGTATTGAGCATATTATTGTTTGTAGCATTTGCATCTAATTCTGTTGCACAATCCAAATCTTCGGGAAATTCTGAAGTGGATTTCAAGAATTATTTGTCTCAAGCTGACATTTATTTACTTAAAGGTCAGCCTGATAATGCTTTATCTGCATATCAGACTTGCCTTCAGTTGAATCCGAATTCTGCTGTTGTAAATTATCAGTTAGCAAGAATTTATTTCAACTTTCGTAATTTTGATTCTTCCTTGTCTTATGCTCAACTTGCTGCAAAACTTCAACCGGAGAACTATTGGTATAAAAATTTTCTCGCCAAGGTTTACGAAGCTGTTGGAAATTATTCTGAAGCTTTAAAAATTTACGAATCTTGTATTTCTAAAAATCCGTCTTATGAAGATTATCTTCATTTGATTGAATTTTATACAAAATTTGAAAAATTTGATGATGCACTTAGAATGCTCAACAAAGTTGAAAAATCTTACGGCTTTAATTTTGACATCTCAATTCAGAAAATTGACATCTATAAACGGTTTAACAAATTTTCTGAAGCAGAAATTGAGTATAAAAAAATAATTGCTTCAGATTCTTCTAATTTGTTCAACTTAGGGATGTTCGAGGAATTCTATTTATCAATTTCGCAAATGTCTAAAGCTCAGGCAATTCTTGCTCAAATGAAAAAAATAGATGACACAAATCCTCTTACACAACTCGCTCAAGCTTCGATGTGTCGTGCGCTTGGTCAGAAAGATTGTTTTTATCAAAATCTCGTTGAGTCTTTCAAAGGAGATTTAATTACTTCGGAAGAGAAAGTTTCTATCATTTCGGATTTTGTCTTCAACTCTGCAATTTTCGATGCTGACAAAATTTATAACTTGTATGAAGAAATTCTGAAAACTTCAGAAAATGATTTTTTGGTTCATTCCTCTTTTGCTGATTTTTTGATGACAATTGATTCTTACGATAAGGCGGCTGAACAATTAAGAATTTGTACTGAACTTGATAAATCTGATTTTTCACTTTGGAGAAAGTTATTCAAACTTTATACTTTGTGTGAGGATTATCAAAGTTTAAAAAAATCAGTTGATGAAGCTGAAGAATATTTTCCCGAACAAGTAGAAGTGATGTTGTATTCGGCAGTTGCTTCTATTTACTTAAATGATTTTTCTACTGCGGAAGAAAAACTTTTGATGTCGAAAGACTTTGGTATTGAAGTTACAAATTCTGTTAATTTGTATTATTTTTATACCGGCGTTTACTATTACATGAAAAATAAGAAAGATCTCGCGTTTTCAAATTTTGAAAAGTATTATAATTTGAATCACGACGATTTGAATGTTATGTGTAAATATGCTTACTATCTGATTGACTCAAACAAGAATTTGCAGCTTGCTCAGAATCTTGTAAAACAATGTCTTTCTTTTGATAGTTTCAACTTTTACTTTTATTACGTAAATGCTTTTTATTACTATAAAACTGATGATTTGAAATCTGCTGCATATTTTGCAGAGAAATCCAATACTTTAAATAAATCAAAAAAGTTTTATACTTTTGAACTTGCAGGAGATATTTATTTCAAAAACAAAGATTTTCCGAACGCTCTTAAAAATTATAATTTGGCTTTGGAATATGGAGGTAATAAATCATCTCTTAATCTTAAAATCCAAAATTGTAATTAAATAAAATTATGAAACTTAAAAATATATTATTTTTATTGATTGCTACATTGTTGTTAGTATCTTGTAACGGTAAGAAAAAGAAAAAAACTGATGACAATAACACTAAAACTGAGGTTATTAAAAATAATAATTCAGGTAAAGCAAACGATGTATTGTTAAAAAAAGTATCGAAAATTTATAATGAACAAGATACTTTTTCTACGGTTGAAATAAAATTCAATCTTGATTTTGAATCGCCGGAGCGTTCTGTTTCTGGTTCTGGTACTATGCGTATTGCTAACGATAGTATTATTTGGCTTTATGTTCAGGCTTTCGGTTTTGAGGTTGCACGTGCAACATTTACCAAAGATACTGTAACTTCTGTTGTAAAAATGAAGAAACAATATATCAAGAAAGATTATTCTGTTTTGAAGAATTTTTTTCCTGCTGAATTTGATTTATCGATTTTACAAGCTATTTTCTTGAATCAGTTTTTCCTTTTCCCGGATAACAATATCAACAGTTTAGGAAATTATTCTGTTGAAGAGAATGATGATAATTTTGTTATTGCATCAGGTCTTGAAGATATCGCTAAATACCATTTAGACAATCAGTTAACAATTTCTAAATTAACAAACAAGGTTAGTCAATACATTTTTGTAGAAAAACGTAATAATTTGGGTTTGAAGATTTCTTATAATGATTTAACTGATTTTGGTCTTCATTCTTTACCGAAACAAGTTGTTTTTGAAGGTATTGGCAAAGATATGAAGCTGACATTTACTTACAACAAAGTTGTTTTTGGTAAAAAGTTGAGTTTCCCGATTTCAATACCTGATTCTTACACAGAAATTAAGTTTTAAATGAAATTTTTTAAGAAAATATTATTTGCTTTTATAGCTTTTTTGATTTCTGATTCTTGTTTTGCGCAGATTGGAATTCAAGAGCAGTCGTCGTATTTGGATTCTGTTTTGTCTCAATTGAATAGCATCGAAGATTCCGAATTGAGATTGTTGGTAATCAATCAGCAGTTAAATTTGAAATCTGCTTTGATTGAGCAGCATAAAAAGAAGATGGAGCAATTAGAAAAAGATTTTGATAATACTCAAAAATATCATGCCCGTTTGGCTTCTCAATTGGATTCTGAGAAATCTATTTATGCAAGTTTGGTTGTTAAAGCTTCACGTATTCATTCGTTGATGCTTCAGAATTTTGACGTTTTTTCTTTCGATAATTTGTACAAAAGTTATCGACAGTTCCTTTATATCAAATGGTTGACAGATTATCGTTTAAAAAAGATTAAACGTATCAAATCTTTGAAGACAGAAATAGCAAATGTTTTGGTAGAAAAAGATAAAATTGCAGCTAAACAAGACATTGTTGCAAAGCAATTGGGTGTTGAGCAATCTTTTATCCAACGCTATACAAAATCGCGTGCATCTGTGATTGAATCTTTGAAAAATGAAGGTTCTAAAGCAACGGTTGAGAATCAGACTTTGGATTCTGCAAAAATCAAGCAAATAGCCGGAACTAAAGAATCTAATGACGAAGCTTCAATATTGTTCCAAATTCAGAAAGGTTATTTGAAATGGCCGGTAAAAAAAGGTGTAATTATCCGTTATTTTGGCGAATCTCCCGATCCTGTTCACGATAAAGTTACAATTATGAATGAGGGTTTGGACTTTTTGGTTTCATCTCAATCGAAAGTTCAATGTGTTTACAATGGAGTTGTAGCTAAAATCTTTAATTTGCCTCATAATCAATATTCGGTTATTGTTCGACATGGCAACTATTTTACTGTTTATTCCGGAATGGAACATATTTTAGTTTCTGTTGGCGACAAGATCAATAAAGACGATGTTTTGGGCGATTTTGATACTGAAAATAAAAATTCCGTTCTTAAATTTCAGATTTGGAACGGTGCGCAAGTTATTAATCCTTATGATTGGTTGATTAAATATCCTAAATAATGCAGTCAAATTTTTCGATTATAGAAAGTAAATTAGACGATTTTATTCGTAAATTCTATTCCAACCGAATAGTTATCGGGCTTATATTGTTTGTTTTGATAAGTTCATTATCGCTTTTTACACTTTTTATGATTGAAGGTGTGGCTTATTTGCAGCCATCCGTTAAAACTGTATTGTTCTTTTTTGCGATATTTTTGTTTTCTACTGTTTTTATTTTCTTGATTTTGATTCCTGTTCTCAAGATTTTTAAGGTGATTCCTTACATTTCTTACGAAGAGGCTTCTACTATTATTTCAAATCATTTTTCCGATTCTGACGATGTTTTGATTAGTATTTTGCAGTTAAACAATCAAAATTCTGTTAATACTGATTTGTTGATTGCGTCTATTAATCAAAAAATTGATTTGATTTCGCCGTTGAATTTTACAAATGCTATTAATCTGAAAAAGACTGCAAAATTGCTTTCATATTCGGTAGGTATTTTGTTAATTTTAATTTTGTTAAGTTTTGTCTTTTCAAGTAATTTCAAACAAGGTGCTTCACGTTTTATGGATTATTCAACGTATTACGAACCGGCAAATCCTTATTCGTTGGATTTATTGAACGATACTTTGTATTGTGCGCAAGGCGAAAATTTTACTGTAAAAGTTAAATTAGAAGGACCTACTCAAATCAAGGATTTGTTTATTACAAATTCTGATTTTAATGTCAGAATGAATGAGGATTCTACTAATTATTTTTCTTATTCATTTGAAAATGTTACTTCAGAATTAAAATTTAAATTCAATTATTTGAACTTTTCTACCGACGAATTTAAGGTTTCTGTCTTTACAAAACCTCAAGTTTTAGGTTATTCTGTTCAAATTATTCCGCCTTCTTACACAAAATTATCAAGTCAGGAGTTTGAAAATACCGGAGATTTGGTTGTACCTTTCGGATCTAAGATTATTTGGAATTTTGAAGTTCTAAATGCAAAAGATTTTGTGTTTTATACCGACACTTTGTCTGAAAAAACTGCTTTAAATTCTTCAAAAATCAAGCACGAAAAAACAGCATTAAAAAGTTTCGATTATCATTTTTCTGTTAATGGTGAAAATGATTATAATCAACAATCTAATTTGTTTCACGTGAATCTAATTCCGGATTATTTTCCGAGTATTTTTGTTGTATCTTCAGTTGATTCTACGGCTTCAAATTCTATGTATTTTTCCGGTAGAATTTCTGATGATTATGGATTCCATTCTTTGAGATTTGTTTATTTCGATCCTTCAAAACCAAATGATTTACATTATAAGGATATTCAAATTGAACCTGTTTCGGCTCAAGATTTTTATTATTATTTTGACTTTTCTTCGCTTTCGAAAGAAGTTTCTTACTATTTTGAAGTTAGAGATAATGATGCAGTTTCCGGTTTTAAATCTGCTAAATCTACTTTGTCGGTTTATACTTCAATCTCTGATAAGGAAAAGCAGGAGAGGGTTGATAATTTGCAATCCTCAATTTATGAAAAAGTAAATTCTGCTCAAAGTTTGTTGCGTGAATTGAATAATGATTTGCAAGATTTTCAGAAGTCTGTTTCTTCCAATAAAGAGCTTTCGGATTGGGAAAAACAGTTAAAACTCGATAATTTGTTGAATAAACAAAGTAAATTGCAATCTCTTTTGAATGAAATTTCACAAGATAATCAGTATAAAGATGCTTTTGATAAGCAATTGTCAAATGAACAAAATACTGAATTGTTGAAGCAGCAACAGCAATTGCAAGAGCTTTGGAATCAACTTTTTACTGATGATATTAAAGAGTTGATGGATAAGATTTCGGAATTGGCTAATTCAATTAATGAAAAAGATTTTCGTGACAATGTTCAAAATCTGAAGTTCGATTACAATCAAATTTCTGAACAGTTGGATCGAAATAATACTCTTATGAAGATGTTTAATGTTGAAAACAAACTTCATAACATTTCTGATGATCTCAAAGAGATGTCGGAAGAAATGAAAGACTTGTCAGATAAATTGTTTGATTCTAAATCCAATGAGGAAGAAAAGAACTCTCTTAAAGAGAAATTAGACGATTTAATTGAAGAATTTAATCAAAAATATGATGATTTTAAGAATCTTGAAAAACAAAATGAAGAATTAGGTGACAATAAGCTTGAAATTCCCAATCTTGAAGATAAATTTGAAGAAGTTTTGAATCATTTGAACGACGAAAAGAAGGATTTGGAATCTTCTGATTTGAAAAATAAACAGGAGAAACAGGATTTGAAACAGCAAATGGATGATACTTCTAAGGAAATGGAGGAATTATCTGATGAAATTAACGGCACTCAGAAACAAAATCAACAGCAAAAGAATCAAGAAAATCTTAATGATGTTCGTCAGATTTTGGATAATTTGTTGACTGTTTCTTTCAATCAGGAGAAACTAATTAAGCAAATGAATCAAAATAAATCGTTTAATTTGTACGTTGCCGGCATTATTCAGAAGCAAACTGCGTTGACCAAAGATTTTGCTTTGGTTCAAGATTCGATATATGCTTTAGCAAAACGGGAACCTTCTTTGGGACATTCCGTTTATGATAAGATAGAAGAAATTAATTCGTATTTCGTGAAAATCAACACCGCTTTGGACAATAATAATCGTTCGTCGGCTGCTAATTTTCAACAAATGGCTTTAACTGATATTAATGATTTGATGTTGTTGTTTAATGAAATTGAAGACCAAATGCAAAATCAACAGCAGAGTTCTCAATCTTCTGATCAGCAAAATACTTCGTCTAATTCTACTAAAAACAAGAAACAGATGAAGGAGCGACAGCAAAATCTTCAGAATATGAAATCTCAGCAGCAGTCATTAAAGGAACAGTTGAACCAGATGTATCAACAGCTTTTGAAAGGTAATAATCCGACAAATCAACAATTGGCGCAATCCTTGAAGATGGCTGAAATGATGCAGCAGCAATTGCAAGAGATGCAAAATCAGCAGGGTAATTCCACGAAAGAGCAGCAATTGTTGAATCAAATGAAGCAGTTGATGGAAGATTCTAAGCGTGATATTATTAATCGTAATATCAATAAGTCGTTAATTGATAAACAAAATACGATGTTTAATAAGCTTTTGGACTTTGAAAATGCTGAAAAAAATCAAGAGTCTGAAGAGAAACGCGAAAGTAAACAATCTCTTGATTTTCAAAATAACGATAAATCTGATTTAAAATTTAAGTTTAAGAATTTAGGTACGCAAGAATTTTTAAATTCTCCTTCTTTGAATTTGAATCTTTTTTATCAAAATATATACAACGAGTACTTACAAAATATCTAATAAATAATGTTTCACATGAAAAATTCTATTTCTTTTCAATCCAGTCTCAACAATATTTCTTTTGTAGAAAATTTTGTTGATTCGCTTAGTACGGTTTATAATATTTCGGAAGAGTTGTATGGAAATATTTTGATTTCTACTATTGAAGCTGTGAATAATGCTATAATTCACGGTAACAAGCAAGATCCTTCTAAAATAGTTTTTGTCAGTTCGAAAATAGATAACGATGAGCTGACGATTTCCGTAAAAGATGAAGGTTTAGGTTTTGATTATTCAGTTCTTCCTGATCCTACTTTACCTGAAAATATTGAAAAAATTTCGGGTAGGGGAGTGTTTTTAATTAAGAATTTGTCGGATAGAATTGAGTTTTCTGAAGGTGGTTCTAAAATAGAAATTGTTTTTAAATTAAGTCAGAATGATTGATTTTAATTTTGAAGATGTGAATTTTCAACTTCCGGAGCAACAAACTTTGGTTGATTGGATATCTTTTGCTGTAAAAAACGAAGGGTATGAATTGAAAAATATTACATACGTATTCTGTTCTGATGAGTATTTGTGGAATATGAATAAACAATTTTTGCAGCATGATTATTATACGGATATTATAACTTTTGATTATGTAAAAGGAAAAGTTGTGTCCGGTGATTTGTTTATTAGTTACGATAGAATTGTTGATAATGCAAATAAATTTGATGTTTCGCGTGAAACGGAATTGTTGCGCGTAATGATTCATGGTGTTTTGCATTTGATTGGTTATGATGATGTGACTGATGAATTGGAAGCTGAGATTCATAAGATGGAAGATTATTATTTAGATATTTACAATAAAGAGTTTAGAAGATGATTGAAGAGTATGATGTGATTGTGGTAGGAGCGGGACATGCCGGATGTGAGGCTGCTCATGCTTCTGCTAAACTTGGTGTGAAAACTTTGTTGATTACAATGGATATGGCTAAGTTTGGTCAGATGTCTTGTAATCCTGCTATAGGCGGTATCGCGAAGGGACAAATTGTAAGAGAAATTGATGCTTTGGGCGGCTTAACCGGTATTGTTACGGATATGAGTTCTATTCAATTTCGTATGCTTAACCGCTCGAAAGGTCCAGCGATGTGGTCGCCGCGCTCTCAATGTGATCGTGTGAAATTCACCGAAAATTGGAGAAGTCTTCTTGAAAAAGTTCCGAATTTATATTTTTGGCAAGATACTGTAAAATCTATTACGGTTGAAAATGATAAAGTTGTTGGAATTGAAACTGTTTTTGGCGTACAATTTAAGTGCTCAAAAGTTGTAATTACGGCCGGAACTTTCTTGAACGGATTGATGCATGTTGGAACAAATCAATATGTCGGCGGTAGGATAGGGGAGATTCCTGCGAAGGGTTTGACTGAAGTTCTTGTTCAAAAAGGTATTTCTACTGCAAGAATGAAGACCGGAACGCCTGCCAGAATTGACGGTAGAACCATTGATTTTGCTGCGATGACTCCTCAAGCCGGTGATGAAAATCCGGATTCTTTCTCTTATATGGCTCATAAAATTCAGAAATTGCCGCAGAGAGAATGTTACATTTCTTATACAAATCCTGCTGTTCATGATGAGTTGAGAAAGGGTTTTGATCGTTCTCCGCTTTTTAATGGTACGATAAAATCTACTGGTCCGAGATATTGTCCTTCTGTGGAAACTAAGATTGTTACTTTTGCAGATAAGCAATCTCATCCTGTTTTCCTTGAACCGGAAGGAGTGGATACTTGTGAATATTATTTAAACGGATTCTCGTCGTCTTTACCTTTTGAAGTTCAATATGCGGCAATTCGTTTGATTCCGGGTTTGGAACATGCTAAAATTTTCCGTCCGGGATATGCTATTGAATACGATTATTTCGATCCTACACAGTTGAATCATACACTTGAATCCAAATTAGTACATGGCGTTTATTTCGCCGGACAGGTGAATGGTACTACCGGATATGAGGAAGCAGCGTGTCAAGGCTTGATGGCTGGTATTAATGCAGCGTTGAGTTTCTTGAAAAAAGAGCCGTTTGTTTTGTCTCGAAAGGATGCTTATATCGGTGTTTTGATTGATGATTTGGTTACGAAAGGTGTTGACGAACCGTATAGGATGTTTACTTCTCGTTCAGAATATCGTATTTTGTTGCGTCAAGATAATGCTGATGAACGTTTAACTGAGCGTGCTTTTAAGCTCGGTTTGGTGGATCAAGAGCGTTATGATTATTTTATTAACAAGAAGCATAATGTAGAACGGTTGTTGGATTACTGTAAAAATACATCTGTTTCATGTGAAAAAATTAATCCGTATATTGAAAGTAAGGGTGGTACTCCGCTTGTTCAAGGCAATAAATTGTCTGCGATTATTCTTCGTACAGAAGTTGTGATGGAAGAATTAAAGGAGTTGTTTCCGTTTTTCAAGCGATTCAATCATTACGAAATTGAATCAGCAGAAATCAAAATTAAGTACCAAGGTTATATCGATAGGGAAGAGGCTACGGCGGAAAAACTTTCAAGATTGGATTATGTGAAGATTCCTGAACAGATGGATTTCAATTCGATTTTGTCGTTGTCTACAGAAGCGCGTCAGAAATTATCGAAGATCAGACCTGCAAATATTGGTCAGGCATCGCGTATTCCGGGGGTTAGTCCGTCTGATATTAATACTCTTTTGATTCATCTTGGACGTTGATGTTTCTTGTGAAACTCTGGAAAAATGAATTTTAAAATATGATTTTTATTCAAGAATTTGTGGTTTATTCAATAAAATTTTGTTGAATAATTCTGCAAATTCTTTTGCTTTTTTAGATTTATACTTCTGATATTTGTTATATTTTTGAAATATGAAGTGCGATGTTTTGTAGGATTATTTCGTGAAAATTTGCAGATTTTGTTTGAAAATTTTGTATGGTTTCACGGGTAACAATGAAATGTTAAAGTCTGAAAAATGAAAATTATATTTTAGTTTTTTACTTTTATTGGGTTAAAATAAGTAAAAATACTGTCGGTTTTGTTGTTGTAAAAATGTTTAAAAAGTAGAAATTATGGAGCAAGGTACTCTTGAATATAAAGTAAAAACGTTACCATTTTCGCCGGGAGTTTATAATTTTCTTGATGAAAATGGCACTGTTATTTATGTCGGTAAAGCCAAGAATTTGCGAAATCGTGTGTCGTCATATTTTCGTGAAAAGAATCAAAAAGGTAAAACGGGAATACTTGTGCGACATATTAAAGATCTTTTGCATATTTGTGTTGAAACGGAAACTGATGCACTTTTGCTTGAAAATAAACTTATTAAACAATTTCAACCTCGGTATAATATTCTTCTGAAGGATGATAAAACTTATCCTTGGATTTGTATTTCCAACGAAGATTATCCCCGCGTGTTTTTTACAAGACGCAAAACAAATGATGGCGGCTCATATTTCGGACCGTATACTTCTGTGGTTACGATGCGAAATATTTTGGATATGATTCGTCGGTTATTTCGTTTGCGTACTTGCAGAACTTCGTTTACCGAACAATCTGTGAGGAAAGGTAAGCATGATGTTTGTCTCGATTATCATATTAAAAATTGTTGCGCTCCTTGTATTGGAGAAATTTCAAAAGATGAGTACAATGTTTATATCGGACATATTCGTAAAATTTTGAGCGGTAAAGCCACCGAAGTTCTCAATATTTTGAAGTCGGAAATGATGAAATTTGCCGAAAATCTTGAGTTTGAAAAGGCTCAAGTTCTAAAAGAAAAATACGATGTTTTGGCGACATATCATGCAAAAAATGTAATCTCTTTGCATATTCCGAATACTGTTGAGGTGTTTTCATTGTTACACGACGAAACTGATGATTTTTATTACGTGAATTTTATGAAAGTTTCTGACAGTATAATTCTCCGTTCTTTCACTCGTGAAATCAAAGCCAGGGTTGACGAAGACGAAAAAGATATTCTTACAACAACTCTTACTGACATTCATTTTTCGGATTTGAATATTGGTGATGATGCCGATGAATTGATTTTGCCTTTTGAAATTGATTTTGATTTCAACAACATGAAAGTTACCGTACCGAAATTCGGCGATAAAAAACAGTTGCTTGATTGGTCGCTTAGAAATTGCAAACTTTTTATGGCAGAGCAACAAAAACAGCGTTCGTTAATTGATCCTGACAAATCTGTAAATGTTCTTATGAATAGAATGCAAAAGGATTTGCAACTTGACGTAGAACCTCGTCATATTGAATGTTTTGATAATTCAAATATACAAGGTACTAATCCGGTTTCATCCTGTGTTGTATTTTGCAACGGAAAACCATACAAAAGAGATTACCGTTTGTTCAACGTGAAAACTGTAGTAGGGGCGGATGATTTCGCTACCATGAGAGAGGTTATTTACCGCCGTTATAAGCGACTTTCCGACGAAGCCAAGCCGTTGCCTCAACTTATAGTTGTTGACGGTGGAAAAGGCCAATTACGGTGCGCTGCCGAGACTTTAAAAGCTCTCGGTTTATTCGATAAAATAGCTGTTATCGGCATTGCTAAACGTCTTGAAGAAATATTCTATCCGGATGACCCGATTCCGCTCTATTTGGACAAAAATTCGCCCACTTTAAAGGTTATTCAGCATCTTCGTGACGAGGCGCATAGATTTGGTATTACGTTTCACAGAAACAAGCGTTCAAAAGGTATGATTCATTCGGTACTCGAAGACATTCCCGGAGTGGGAGACAAGACGATTGCAAAATTGCTTTCTACTTTCGGATCGGTGAAAGTAATTTCCGAGACTCCGTTGCTCGAACTTCAAAAAATTGTGAATTTGGATAAGGCTGTAAAAATTTGGGAACATTTTCATGGTTCTACCGATCAAATTTTGGACGGAAAATCTGACGAGTAATTTTTTTTCAAAATTTTCGGACTTTTTCTCAAAATTCTTCTAAAATCTTCAAATTTCAGATAATTTGTTTTTTATAAATAAATTGCTGAGTTTGAAGATTTTGCATTGATAATTTGCTGTAAATAACTAAATCTCTTTGCTGTCAAAATTTTCTTTCTTTACAAGTATTAAAGCTGTTTTACGGAAATTGAGTTATCGTTCAAAATATACGAGCTTGATTTTTTCATTTTTTCTTTCGTGATTTTTTACATCGATTTTTTTTGTGATGTTACATCGTGAAACATCACATCTGAAAAATTTCAAAAAATTTAGATTCTACAGTTTCGGAAATTGCAAACCATCGGAAAAAAATTTTTTGATTTGAAAATATTGAATCATAAAAATAATTCTTCAATAGAAAATATCTTTTTCTAAAAACGATAAATTATTTTTTTTGTAGAAGCTCTGATTTTATTTTCACCTTGCGAACATTTTTTTTTCAACTGATTAAACGATTAAAACGAAAATTTTTTCTCAATGTTGATTTTAATTTCTTTTCGGAAATTTAAAATACGATTTTTTCAGAATACAAATTACCGGAAATATTATTAGTTTAAAATTCGTAAAAAAATCATAAATCGAAGATTATGATTTTTGGGGTTTTGATTATTTTATTTGTTTAATTCGGTGATAATTAAAAAATTAGTTGATTTTAGACGCAAAAAAAAAGACCGGCTCGAAAGTCGGTCTTACTACTCAAAAATCAAACGTACAAGGAAAAACAAAAAAAATCTTTCTAGGTGAATACTACTGAATATCCAATTTTGTTGAAAGGCAACATTAGTAATTCAGAATATTCTTGACCTGTTTGTTGCATATCTTCATCATCTTCAGGATAATACCAATTTAATACTACATCATTACCGTTTTTGTATAATGTCTCGAATTTGGTGAATATTTCGAGCAAAATCTTACTGCTCGCAGTATTAAAATAGTCCAACTTCAAGTTTAAGACTGTTTTACTGCAAGGATTTTTGCTATATTCGTCGATCCATTCTACTACCGGACTGTAAAACGCTGTTACATCCGATGGAAATGATTTGCCTGTGAATTCACAAACACCTGTTGCAGGATCCATATCGATGCCAGGTGTATCTACAGTTGCTTCTAATTGTATGTGTTCTATCATGGCTTTTGGAGTTTTTGCTTATTTCTAATCTATGTTATACGCTTTTGTTTATAACACAAATTATGCCGAACTATGCAGGTTTACAATTTATTTTTAAAAATTGTTGGTATTTACTATGCTATTGACTTCATGTGTTTTGTCATTGAGGCAAAACTTGATTTTTATGTCTTCGCTCGCAATTTCTTTCGGAACAGCATAATAGTAAACTACCGTAGCTCTTCTTGTGTGATTGTCAAACTCTATTTTGGTTGACGAATCGCTATTCGCGCCTGCTATGTCCGGTATTGCAATAAACTCACTGATTTGTGATGGCGAATACAAATTTATCGTATAGCATATCATTTTGCCTTTGTATGAATTGATAACGTTGATATCTTTTATCTTAATTGTCGGATTATCAAATGTTAGCAACTCGTTAGATTGATACGCAAACGTTAAAAATACAATCGTTACTATTATAATCAACAAATTTACTTTCATACTTTTGACAACATTTACGTGAACATCAACTTTCACGGCTCAAATGTATAAAAATTTTTAATATAAAGCAATACTTTAAAAAAAATTTTTTTTTTTTGCTTTTCTTTCTTCGCTTGCCTTATTTTAACTAATTTGTTGATTTTAAATTTGTTGATTTATTTTAATTGAATTTTTCAACGAATTTTAATGCAATATCAATGCCAACAATTTTTATTTTTTTAATTATTAAATACTTTTTTGTAGAGATTTGCGTCGTTTAAAACGTTTTTTGCTTGCTCTACAAATTTATCATGTCTCAAATTGTATTTCAAAACGCCTTCTTTGTAGTAATATCTTGTGATGATTTCTGACGATATTGCTGTTTTTATTTGGTTTTGATACTTTTGAAACTCTTGTTGTTTTTGTTTTTCTAATGATGTTTTGATGTTTGTAATATTTGTTTTGATGTTTGCATCGCTATATTCTCTTGAAATTGCTTCTTGTAATTCTTCAAGTATTGCGTCTGACTCTGACTGATAATCAAACAGCTTGTTGCCTGCAAATATTTTGAAATCTGACATCTCTGCATCGCTTAGCTCAAATTTGTCGGGTTGGGCGATTTCAGCGTGATTTTGCTTGTATTTGGTGGCGTAATTGAAGATTATATTTTTTGCTATCAAGTTTTCGGCAATCAAACTCAATGTATCGCTGTTTACTGTAATATCCGGCAAAATTCCGCCTGCATCTTTTACCAATCTTCCGTTTTTGGTTTTGAATGTTCTGTTCTGAGTTTCAGCTATTTGTGTAGCTTTTCCGGTGGAATCTTTGTGCGAATAATCCAATTTTTGTATACATCTGCCTGACGGGATGTAATATTTTGCGGTTGTGATTTTCAGTTTGGAATTGTAGACCATATCTTTTGTGGTCTGTACCAAACCTTTTCCGTATGTTTTTTCTCCGATAATTACCGCTCTGTCAAGATCTTGCAATGCTCCTGAAACAATTTCTGACGCAGAAGCCGATTGCCCGTTTACGAGTACTACGATTGGCATTTTTGTATCAATCGGCGAATTTTCGGCTTTAAAAGCTTTGTTCCATTGTTCTACCCGGCCTTTCATTTCTACGATGTTTTCGCCTTTGTTTACAAACAAGTTTACGATATTTACGGCTTCTATCAAAAGTCCGCCCGGATTGTTTCTTAGGTCAAGTATCAGATTTTCAATCTTTTGCTCGTTTTTTAATTTCAAAAATGCAGATTTTACTTCTTTTGAACAATTTTCTGTAAAACTTGATAAACAGATGTATCCGGTTTTGTCGGAAATTTTGCCGTAATATGTTACTGAATTTTCTTTTACCATTGCGCGTTTTACATTGTAATTGCTTACTTTGGAGTAACGCTCTATTGTAAAAGTTGCCATTGTGCCGGGTTCGCCTTTCATCAACATCCCAATTTCGTCGTTGGTTTTGTTTTTGATGTCTTTGTCGTTGATTTTCAGAATTTTGTCTCCAATCAAAAGTCCTGCTTTGTCTGCGGGAGAATCTTTGAAGATTTCTACGATTTGATAATCACCGTCTTGTTTTACGATTTCTGCACCGATTCCTGCGTATTCTCCGGTGTTGATAAACATCACATCTTCTACCAATGATTCTGGATAGTAAACTGTGTATGGATCAAGCTTTTTCAGCATTTCATCCATAGCATTTTTTATCAGTTCACCGCTTGATACTTCGTCTACGTAGAGTATCCTGATATCGCGCATCAATGTATGGAAGATTTCGAGATTTTTGATTAGTTCAAAATCGTCGTTGTCATCTTTTGTAAAACTTGAAAATCCTATTATAAGTCCCGCCAACGGAACTAACAACAGGTTTTTAAAATTAAATATTTTTCTGTTTTTCATGTATGTTAGCTTTTGTTAGTTACATCTTTTGTTTACTATTCTTCCGGCTCGTCGTCGTCCCAATATTCAAGTTGTATTGTTGACAATCCTTCTTCATCGAATATCGCCATCAATCCCAAATCATCGTAGTACAAAAATCTTTCTTTTGTATCTTGATCTACTTGAATATCTGCATCGGCTGCTTTCAATGATTTTGTGTATTTTACAAATTGCTGTTCTGTATCTCCAAAATGTATTTTGTTGTCCAATGTGTATTCCGGATTTGTACAAAGCAGCGATGTTAATCTGTAGACATCTTCACCATTTTCGTCGTCGTCTTCAAAAAGTTCGAGTGTAAAATCTGTAAGGATGTTGTCGTAAAACATCGTAAGGATTTTGTCATCGCCGTTTTCTTCGGTTTCTTCTTCGTCGGGTTTGCCGATGAGTTCGATAATTTCGTTGCGGGTCATGCCAAATTTTATCGGACCTAATCCTTGTCCGATAACCAAGTTGCTGATTTTGTTCATTTTTATTTTGATTTATTTTAATTTTTTGTTTGTTAATGATATACTGCTTGTAATACTTCCAAACTTTTTATTGTATTCAAAGTATCAAACCTGTATCTGTAATAATCAATTATTTTTTCCAGCAGATAACTTCGTCCTGCGCCGTTGAGTTCGATGCTATCAACTGTCGTGATGTCAGTATCCAAAATTCTGCTGAAAATTTCGGAATACGGTTCGCGAATTATATGTGGACTTCCCGGATTGTCTACTGTAAATGCAGATTTTGAGATGTCAAAACAGTCTGAAAATTTCGAATATCTGTTGATTGGATAAAATCCGATGTATTTTGCCAATTGCATAAGGAATTTCAAGTGGAAATTGTATCCTTTGTAATCCGGATCGTCCAATATTTTCAGACTTGTAGTGATATAATCAAACATCTCTGAATTTTCTTCCGAGAAGGTCAAAATTTTTCCCAACACTTCTGCAAGAAACATCGCCGTTGACATCTTGGCAGTATTAAAAGGTATTGTTGCGTAGGTGTACGACGGCGAAATTTTCGTAATTTTTTTGATATTGGAATTGCTTCCGCTGTATTCTATTTCGTTTTGAAAAAGTGGTTGGCAGTATGGTAACACCGAGTTTTTGTAACGCGATACGGGAATTACTGCTGAAAATGACATCCTGCCGTTTTCTCTGCTGAATGTATTTATCATCAGTTTGTTGTCCCCGTATTTGTTGTACTGAAGAATTATGGCTTCGGTTTTTTCTGTCATTATTCTTTGCTGTATTTCAATTCGATGTTGTAGACATCCACGTGTTTGTTTTCTGTTCCCGTAGAATGATCCAATACCCAGCCGGACAACATCTTGAGTTGTTTTTGTTCGTTGGTTTTTATTTTTACAACGTAGCTGTGTCGCTGTCCGTCTTTTTCTACTCCGAATGTTGATTGCTGATCGTATGTATCGTCGGTATATTTTGCCATGATTGTAATTCTCGGATTTACAGTTTTGTCGTCGCTGTAATAAATCATGTCAGCTGTTAATGTATATGTACCGTGCAATGAATCAGGAATTTCAAAACTGATTGTTTCTGTATTTCCGTCCAAAGGCAATCTCCAATCTTTTTTCAAATTCCAAATATCGTTGGTGTCTTTTGCGTTCAACGAATCTTGCATTTGTTTTTTCAGTTCTTCGTATTGCTCTTCTTTTTGTGCAACAATTTTCATTTCTTCGGTGTACAATTCCTGAAATTTCTCCGGATTATCAACGTACCATTGTATGGTTTTGATAAAATCTTCTCTTGATATTCCGTATTTTTTGAAAATATGATTGTAATAGGATAACGAATCGTTGTTGAGTCTGTTGTCGTTGAATCCTGCTACTTGTATTATTGCATCTGTACGGTGAGTTTCGTAGATTATTTCTGCAAATTCTTTTATCGGAATATCCGGTTCGGGTTCCGAACATGCCGCAAGTATTCCGATTCCTATAATTGTAAGAAATCTCAAATTTTTGTATCTCATCTCTTTATGTTTTCTAATTTGTAGCAAAGTAAAATATTTTCCTCCGCTTAATTGTTAAAAAAATACTATAATTTTGCAAAAACTTTTTTTGAGATATTATGACAGTTCAAGATATTTTATGTAAAGCAATTGATTTAGAGCCTATTACCGCAGAGGAAGGCGAATTTTTATTTTACAATGCTTCGCTTGGTGAGCTTTCGTATTGCGCCAACCAAGTAAAGAACAAATTGCGAAAACCGGAAGACAGAAATTATGTCGGTTGGATTATAGATCGTAACATCAATCTTTCTAATATCTGTATTACGCGTTGCAAATTTTGTAATTTTTCGCGTTCAAAATATTCTGCGGATGCGTACATCACTTCGATGGACGAGTACAAACAAAAAGTCGGTGAATTGTTTCGTGCCGGCGGTCGTCAGGTTTTGCTTCAGGGCGGGATGTCCAAAGATTTTGGTTTGGACTTTTATTGTAATTTGTTCTCGTCGCTAAAGAAAAATTTTCCGGGAATTGTGCTTCATGCTCTCGGTCCGGCTGAAATCGCTTTTATTTCCAAACAAGCCGGCAAATCTTATTTTGAGACATTGAGTATTCTTCATGATGCCGGACTTGATTCGTTGCCCGGTGCAGGTGCGGAAATTCTTGTGGACAGAGTTCGTAAAATTATTTCGCCGGCAAAATGCAGTTCTGACGAATGGCTCGAAGTTATGCATCAGGCTCATGTTCTTAATTTGCCAACTTCTGCTACAATGGTTTTCGGACATGTAGAAACTGTACTTGAAAGAATGCAACATCTTGTAAAAATTCGGGAAACACAACAACGCCGTCCTGAAGGCTCAGAAGGCTTTATCACTTTTATACCATGGCCATTTTACAGCGAAGGTACTCGATTGGATGCCGAATTGGGTCCGTTCGCAAAAATCTCAGGCGATGAATATGTAAGAATGATTGCTATTTCCCGTTTGATTTTAAATAATGTAAAAAATATCCAAGCATCGTGGCTCACCGTCGGAAAAACAATCGGACAGGTTTGTCTGCATTCCGGAGCAAACGATTTCGGCTCTATCATGATGGAAGAACATGTGGTAAGTGCTGCGGGCGCAAATTATTCTCTCGATAAAAACGAAATGGTAGTTGCTATTCGTGAAGCCGGTTTTATTCCGCGCCGTAGAGATTCTTCTTATAATTGGGTAGAGTAGGAGAGTGCTTTTGGTTGTTTTTGTTACAAAAAAAACGGTAAACGATGTTTCAATTGTACATCTTTACCGTTTTTTATTTTTTATGACATTTTATTGTATTTGATACACCTTAATTTCAGTCAACACAATCTTCTAAAAGTTTGACAGTAAGTTCGTTTGTATCCATTTCAACTTTTACTCCTATTGGAAACGTACATCGCGAAGACACATGCCCGAAAGAAAAATACTTTATCGTCGGCACATCAGCCCTCAGGCAAAACTCATCAATCACATAGTCGAGGGGCAACGAGTCCTTATCTTGAGCTTCGCAGCCTTTCATTTTCCCGAAGATTATACCTTTTATTCCGGAAAAGTTTATTGAGTTTCTAAGGTGCGTCAACATGCGGTCTATTTTGTAAGGCGGCTCATTTACTTCTTCAATGAACAGTATTTTATTCTTAAAAATGTTTTCATACTTTGTTCCGATTAAAGTTTCGAGTAAAGTAAGATTTCCTCCAATTAATGTACCTCTGCATTTCCCCGATTTCAAGACAGTTGGCTTTTGCGAATATACGTAATCATTTTGCGGCGGTTCATATTCGCACGAAATTATAAATCCTTTTTTGCCGTGCTGAAATATTTGCCACATACTATCTTCGGTATACTTTGTAGCTTGAGGAACAAGCATCGACGAGTGAAATGTAACAAGCTGTGTTTTTTTGTAAACTGCTAACGAAAGTGCTGTAATATCGGAATATCCGCCCAGAATCTTTGGGTTTTCCTTTATCAGGTCGTAATCCAAATAATCAAGTATTCTGGAAGTGCCGTATCCGCCCCTCGCGCAGATTATTGCTTTTACATTTTTGTTGTTAAACATTTTGTTTAACTGAGATGCTCTTTCTACATCGGTTCCAGCAAGGTAGCCGAATTTTTTGCAGATTCCGTCCGCTAACAGCGGCGTAAATCCGGCTGCTTTTACTTTTTCTGCGCATTGCTCTGCTTGTTTTTCTGTAATCGGACCGGCGGGTGCCACAATTCCGACCACATCTCCTGCGTTAAGATGTTGTGGTATCAATGTTTCCATTTGTATTCACATTTGTAAATATATTGCAAAGATATTTAATTTTGTAAAAAATTGTTTGGCAACTTATTCTTAATTGCTATTTTTGTAATTGTTTTATATTAGGATATTTGTGCAATCTTCATAAATTCCTGATTATTTAAGTATAGGGAAAAATGAAAAAAATTTTTTTATGCGTGAGTTTTCTTTGTTTTGTTGCTATTTGCAATGCTCAGCACATCCTCACTCCCGAAGAGATGAAAGATCCTGAGAGATTCAAGAGAGCTCAAATTGTTCCGGGTAGGATCGAAAATCCTGATACAATCCTTATGGTAAAACATAATCCGATTGTTATTATGCCGCCGTATGTTTTCTTGAGCAAACGTCAGCAAGAAAAATACAATAAGTTGGTCTATAATGTTAAAAAAGTATGGCCATACGCAAAACTTATCCGTAAGGTATATTTCGAGCTTGAGGATTCTATTGCAAAAATTCCGACTGAAGAGGAACAAAAGCAATATGTAAAAGTTATGGAAAAAAAGCTTCGTGCTCAATTTGAGGACGAACTTGTTCGCCTTACGATTACTCAAGGTCGTATTTTGATTAAGCTTGTGGATCGTGAAACCGGTAGTACTACGTATGAAGTGCTGAAAGAATTGAAAGGCAGTTTTAGTGCTTTTCTTTTTCAAGGTATTGCCAGACTGTTCGGCTCTAACCTCAAATCTGAATATGATGCCAAGGAAGAGGACAAGATGATTGAAGATATTATTCACCGAATAGAGAACGGTACTTTGTAACGCCTGAGATTCTTACGGATGTAAAAAAATTAATTAATTTGAAAAACTTAAACAGCTATTTGTATATAACATGTTTGATTTTATTTCTGGATTATTATCTGAACTTACGCCTTCTTACGCTGTGGTTGAAACCAACGGCATTGGTTGGCTTATTAATATTTCGCTAAATACATATTCGATAATTCAAGGCAAAGACAAATGTAAATTGTATGTTTGTCATATCGTGAGGGAAGATGCTCAATTGCTTTACGGATTTGCCGACAAAGGCGAAAGAGAAATTTTTAATTTACTTTGTTCTGTTTCGGGCATTGGTCCCAATACAGCGAGAGTAATTTTGTCGTCGTTGTCGCCGACAGAACTTCAAAACGCAATTCTTGGCGAGGATTCCAAAACAATATCAAAAGTAAAAGGTATCGGCGTAAAAACTGCCCAGCGAGTTGTGATTGATTTGAAAGACAAAATCAAGAAAACATCTCTTACCGGAGATTCTTCCGTTGCAATATCGCCGATGCAAAGTACCAACGAACATCGCGAAGAAGCCGTGGCTGCTCTTGTTATGCTCGGTTATACAAAACAACTTGCCGACAAGGCTGTCGATATGGCTCTCAAACAAGATCCGTCGATGTCTACTGAAGTCCTAATTAAATTCGCATTACGAAATGTGAAATAATTTTTATTTCTCCCTACAGTGAAAAATTTAAAACGTACCATAGGATTTGCGGGAGCATTATCGATTTTTGCAGCTTCGGTTTTTACATCGGGAGCGCAAAATTTCGAGCAGGATAACAATCATAATTCCGGCAATGATTATTTTCAACGTCCGGCAATTGATAATGATACAGATATTTTGTCAAAAAAAGAAAGACGAAATTCGCCCATCCAACTCAAAGATCCCGAAAATATTACTCAAGAAACCGAATACGATTACAAAACCGGTAATTATTCAACTGTTAACAAAGTTGGTGATTTGGAAATTTCGCGACCCGTAGCAGAATCGCGTGAGGCTCACGACAGTTCGGCAAACAGGCATGAAATGCGCGAATATTGGAAACGCCAAATGATGGAAAATTATGAACACGGCGAGAAAAACCGTTCGGGATTGGAACGTTATCTCAATCCCCGAATCAATGTGGATTTCCGGGGTTTTGACCGTGTTTTCGGTACAAATGTTATCAATATCAAGCCGCAAGGTTCTATCGACATCACTTGCGGTGTTGACATCTCAAAAATCGATAATTACACGCTTCCAAAAAAGCAACGTAACGATGTTTCTTTCGATTTTGACCTCGCGATGCAAGTTGGCGTTACCGGTACTATCGGCGACAAAATGAAAGTCGCTTTTAATTACAATACCGAATCTACTTTTGAATTTGAAAACGAACAAAAGGTGGAATATGTCGGTCATTCCGACGAGATTATTCAGCGTATTGAATTTGGTAACGTGTCAATGCCTTTGAATGGTGACCTTATTACTGGAAGTACTACTTTGTTCGGCGTAAAAACCGATTTGAAATTCGGAAAACTTACAGCTTCTGCCGTACTTTCTCAGCAGAAGGGCGAAACCAAATCTATTGAAGTAAATGCCGGAACTGTCAGCAAAGAATTTAGTATTCAAGCTTCTGATTACGAAGCCAACCGACATTTTTTCCTTAACCATTTTTTCCGTGACAATTACGAACGTGCTTTGGCTAATTTGCCAACCGTAAATTCGGGTATTACAATTACTAATATCGAAGTCTGGGTTACCAATTCCAAGCTTTCTACAGATGATACACGAGATGCTGTTGCATTTTTGGATTTGGCTGAACCTGATAATATTTACAACACATCAGTCGTTCACAAATCGTCAGGAAATTATCCGGCTAACAATGTAAACACTCTTTACAATACATTGATTACAAATTACAAAGCATTGCGCGATATCAATTCTGTAACAAGTACATTGTCCGGACGGTTTACTTCGGGAACTGATTTTGAGAAAATCGGTAACGCCCGTAAACTTACCTCTTCCGAATTTTCTTTCAATCCGGTTTTAGGTTATGTTTCGTTGAATACATCACTTCAAGACGACGAAGTTTTGGCGGTGGCATACGAATATACTTACAAAGGTAAAACTTACAAAGTCGGTGAGTTTAGTTCGGAAATCAATTCGTCGCAAACTTTGATTTTGAAACTTTTGCGCGGAACTTCTTTTTCGCCGGCTCTTCCTAACTGGGATTTGATGATGAAAAATATTTATTCGCTTTCATCGTATCAAATTAGTCCCGAAGAATTTTATTTGCAAGTAAAATATCAAAACGATAAATCCGGTACTCTGCTCAACTATCTGAATGTCGGCGATATCGATGGTAAAATGCTTATCAAAGTTTTGAATCTTGATAATTGCAATTCTCAGCTTGAAACTTCGCCCGACGGAAATTTTGACTTTATCGACGGTATTACAATCAATGCCGAAAAAGGTAGAATTATTTTCCCAGTACTTGAACCGTTCGGAAGTTACCTTCAAGACAAGATTAACAATCAGGCTGCATCTGCTCAAATTTGTTACAATTCTCTTTACGATTCTACCAAAACCATCGCAAAGCAAAACGCCGAAAAAGATAAATTTTATATTACCGGTAGTTACAAATCAAGTTCCGGTTCTGAGATTTCTCTCAATGCGATGAATATCGAGGAAGGTTCTGTAAAAGTAACATGCGGCGGACTTACTTTGTCGGAAGGTACGGATTATGTTGTTGACTATCTTTTGGGTACAGTAAAAATTGTAAACGAAAGTATTTTGCATTCCGGCAACAAAATCAATATTACGGTAGAAAGCAATACCACATTTAATTCCACTACAAAAACTTTGATGGGAACGCATTTGAATTATGCTTTTTCTGACAATTTTAATATCGGCGGTACTATTATGAGATTGTCCGAAAAAACTATGACCAACAAAGTTTCAGTAGGTTACGAGCCGATTAAGAATACAATTTGGGGATTGGATGCGCGATATTCTACACCGTTGCCTTTTCTTACAAGATTGATTGACAAATTGCCGTTGATTTCTACAACTGCCGAATCCCGATTGAGTTTGGAAGGCGAATTTGCGCAATTGTTGCCCGGTCACAGTCGTAGTGTTGACAAAGCCGGTACTTGTTATATTGATGATTTTGAAGCTGCTCAAACCAAAATCGATGTAAAAAGTGTTTCAAAATGGGTTTTGGCGTCAACTCCGTTCGGTACAAAACGTTTTCCGGAAGCTAATTACAACAATGATTTGCGATACGGATACAATCGTGCTTTGTTGTCTTGGTACAGCGTACTTTCAGATTTGCAAGGTACAAGTATTTCCAGTTCGGGAATTACACCGCCGAATATTACTCGTGACGATCAGTCAAATCATTATGTAAGAGCTGTCTACGAAAAAGAAATTTTCCCGAATGCACAATCTATTTCAGGAATTTCTACACAGTTGACAGTTCTTAATCTTGCGTACTACCCTCAGGAGCGCGGTCCTTACAATTTTGATGTTAGCGGCGAACCCGGAATTTCTGCCGGTATCAATTCCGACGGTACTCTTAAAAATCCTCAATCCCGTTGGGGCGGTATTATGCGCGAGTTGACTACCACCGATTTTGAAACTTCTAATATCGAATATCTTGAATTTTGGATGCTTGACCCGTTTATTTACGAATCAGAAGATATGGGTGTTGACCTTTATTTCAACCTCGGACACGTTTCCGAAGATGTTTTGAAAGACGGTCGCAAGAGTTTTGAAAACGGTTTGCCTTTCCCGATGGACGAAACTTACGTGGATACTACAGCTTGGGGATTGGTTTCCAACAAAACTTTTCTTGTAAATGCTTTTGATAATACCAACGGCGCAAAAGAGTCGCAAGATGTCGGTCTTGACGGTTTGAGTGATGCTCAGGAACGCGAATTTTTTGTACAGTATTTACGTGATATCGCCGGCAAGTTCGGTACAAATTCTCAAGCATATCAAAATGCTTACAACGACCCGGCTTCCGATGATTACCATCATTTCCGTGGCAGCGATTACGACCAATTGATGCTTTCGATTGCCGAGCGTTACAAGCATTACAACGGAACTGAAGGCAATTCGTCCGATGTCAGCGACAATTCTTCGTATTCTACAATCAAAGACCGTTATCCCGATGTGGAAGACATCAATTTGGATAATACATTGTCAGAAACAGAATCATACTATCAATACAAAGTCCACATCAGTCCTTCGGAAATGAAAGTCGGCAACAATTATATTACCGACATCGTGGAATCAAATGTAAAAATGGTAAATGGCGAAAGCGAAGTTGTAAAGTGGTATCAGTTCAAAATTCCGATTTATGAGCCGGATTCTACTATCGGTACTATTTCAGATTTCAAGTCTATACGTTTTATGAGGATGTTTCTTACAAATGCCCGCAAAGACATCATTTTGCGTTTTGCCGAGATGAATCTTGTACGCGGTGATTGGAGAAAATATTCATCGTCGATGACCTCAGCAAGCGAAGTGGTTACCGACAAACAGTATAACGACGGTATTTTGGATATTACAAGTGTTAGCCTTGAAGAAAATGGTTCAAAAACTCCTGTTAATTATCTTTTGCCGCCGGGTATCGACCGTGAACGCGATTACGAAACCAATCAGATTATTGAGCAAGACGAAAAAGCATTGGCATTGCAAGTTTCTAATCTTCCGGACGGTCAAGCGGTTGCGGCTTACAAAACTGCTGTTTTGGATTTGAGACAATACAAAAAACTCAAGATGTTTGTTCATGCCGAGGAGCCTTCGGGAGCTGTTCTCAACGACAACGATTTGCATGTTTTTGTAAGACTCGGTTCCGATTACAAAGAAAACTATTACGAGTACGAATTGCCTTTGGTTTTAACACCGTCAGGTTATTATCCCGACGACGATAACGGCAGACTTGCTGTTTGGCCGGAGCAAAATAATGTTGAAATCGTTTTTGAAAATTTGCAACTTGTAAAACAGCAACGCAACAATGCGTCAAGACTTTCGGGTTCTACAGTTTCTGCTACAATGCCGTTTTCTGTTCAAAACGAAGACGGTTCTATCATTACAATAATGGGTTCGCCGAATATCTCAAATATCAAAACAATTATGATTGGTGTTCGCAACCCGTCGCAATCCGATAACAGTCAATACGATGACGGTCTTCCAAAAACTGCTGAAATTTGGGTTAACGAACTTCGTTTAACAGATTTTGATGAAGACGGCGGTTGGGCTGCCAAAGGTAAAGCCGAATTGCAAATGGCGGATTTGGCTAATGTAACTTTTTCCGGTTACATCCATACTCCGGGGTTCGGAAGTATTGAAAAACGTGTTTCGGAACGTCATCAGGAAACTGTTTATCAATATGATTTTACTTCGTTGTTGCAACTTGGTAAACTTTTTAATCCTTCTTACGGAGTTCGAATGCCATTGTATTACGGTTTTTCTGAAAATTATGAACTTCCGAAATACAATCCGCTCGATCCTGATATCGAATTGGAAACTACTTTGAAAGATCCGACTTTGTCAAGAGCTGAGAAAAACGAAATTCGTGACCGTAGTATTACTTACGAGCGTCGCAAGAGTATCAATCTTACAAATGTTCATGTAGACGGACGCTCCGAAGAAGCTAAAATGGAAGCCAAACTCGAAAAGCAATTGAAGCAGAATCCGAATATCGATCCTGCAAATCCTGAAAATAATAAGGAATCCGGTAAAAACAAAGAAAAGTCAAAACCGAAACAAAAACCGTTTTACCATATTTCTAATTTTACTGCCGGAGTTGCTTATTCTGAATATTTTATGCACAATAGTACGGTACAATCTCAATTGGAAAAAATATTCCAAACTTCGGTTGAGTACAATTATACTTACAATCCGAAAAACTACAGACCGTTTTCAAGAGCGAAATTCTTAAAATCAAAGAATTTTGCCATTATCAAGGATTTCAACTTTTATTTGTTGCCGACGATGGTTGCCGTTAATGCAAATATCAACCGTTCGTATTCTGCGATTCAGTATCGTAACATCAATAGCGATGCTACATATTTGGACCCGTCGTACAATAAAGAATTCCTTTGGAACAGAAATTACGAATTGCGTTACAAGTTGTCGCAAAATCTTACATTCAATTTTTCTGCTAACAATCAATCACGCGTAAATCCTGACGGTAAGATTGATTCTTACAGCGAAGAACAAAATTATCGTGAACGTGATACTTTGTTTATGAAATTTTTGGATTTAGGTTACAATACCGATTATACTTCTACAATGAAATTCAATTGGCAAACCCCGATTAACAAAATTCCGGGTTTCAGATGGACATCGGTTAATGCGATTTATAATGCCGATTACGAGTGGGAGAGAGGTCTTGATGCCGTGGATGTTGCTGCTACTTCTACCGAAGACGCTTATACAATTTATCACGGTAATACAATCAACAATTCAGGAATCCTTACGGTTAACGGTAATTTGAATTTTGAGAGAGTGTACAAAACTATTCCTTATTTCAAAAACGTGATGAATCGTTTCGGTAAAGACGGTCGTAAAAATGTTAACAATACAAAACAAGAGGTAAATTACTCAAAAGGTAACATCAAGTTTTTCAAAGAGAAAGCCCGAATAATTGTTCATAATCTTGGTACAACAGAAGTTAAGCTCACTATTGTAGATGCCAACGGTAACGAAGTAAACGGTAACACCGAAATCATTGACCGCAATCGTGTAAAATTTACTGCGGATGATAATTATTCCGGCTGTCAAGTTAACATCGTGGGACAAAAACAAGTAAAAGACAAACCTTTGCTTGTGATTTCGGATTATATGTTGATGTCGCTTTTCTCGATACGAAACGCTTCAATTACTTACAAAAATCAGCGTGCGAATACTACAACAGGTTTTGCGCCCGGTACAAAAATTCTCGGAATGGAAAAATATGCCAATGCCGTTTCTCCGGGTTTCGCTTACATCATGGCGTTGAATTCTGATAATTTCCATTACGAAGCGGCTGAAAAAAGTTGGTTGGTAAAAGATTCAACCCTTTCGGCTCCGATACTTTATACTCGCGGCAACAATTGGGGTGTACGTCTTCAAGTGGAACCGATTAACACATTTAGAATTGATGTTAATTTCGATCGTACTATTCTTTACAACACTGAAGATTATTTTTATTGGGTAGGTGAGGAGGACGGTTGGCAGACTTCATCGAGAATAAAATCCGGAAATTATCGTGTAAGTTACAACATGATAAAAACATCGTTCCGAAAAGTCGGAAGCGATTATTCGCTGGCTACTTACACCAAATTTTTGGATTCAAGAGAAATTATTGCATCACGATTGGCAAAACAGCGACTTGCTAACAATCCTGATTACAATGATTCTCCAGCCACCGACGACAACGGAAATTTGATACACGGAAATTATCCGCGCGGATATTCCGAGATACATCAAGATGTTTTGTTACCGGCATTTCTTTCCGCATACGCGGGAACTTCGCCGGAAAAAATATCGCTGAATCCGTTCTTGAAAATGCCTTTGCCTAACTGGAAAGTTAATTACAAAGGTTTAGGCAATATTTCGTTTTTGAAGGATTATGTAAGATCAGCATTGTTAACTCACGGTTATACTTGTACATATTCTGTATCAAATTTTAAAAACAATGCCGATTATTCTTTTGAACAGGAAGCTCAATACGGACAAAGTTTCACGTGTTACGAAGGCAACGGCTTGTTTATTCCTCAATACGAAATCGGTTCTGTAACATTGGAAGAAAGATTCAATCCTCTTTTCGGTGTTGACATCTCTTGGGTTTCCATGTTGAGCACCAAATTGGAATACCGTCGTACAAGATTGATGACATTGGCGTTTTCAAATTCTCAAATTACCGAGGCATACAAAAAAGAATGGATAATTGGTTTGGGTTACAAGTTCGCGCAACTTCCGCTTAATTTCAAAACCGCTTCGGGTTCGCATCGTATGAAATCCGATTTGGATTTGCGTATGGATTTGGTGATTGACAACGACAAAACTATACTTCGCGAGATTGAAGAACTTTACAACGAAATTTCGGCAGGACAACGAAGTTATTCAATAAAAACAACTGCCGATTATCAACTTTCGCAGCGGTTTAAGATACAATTGTATTACAATCACCAAATCTCTAACCCGTTGATATCTACAAGTTACCGAACTTCAAACATCAAGTTTGGTTTTACATTGTCGATGAGTTTGGATTAATCTTACCGCGAAAATATACAGAAAAAGTCTTGTAACGAAAACAATTGCATTGAGGATATTTCCTTAATCAAATTGTTTTCGTTACTTTTTTTTATTTTTTTATTCACACCTCGGAACAATTAATATTTTTGTTATAAAACTTGTATATTTTTTGTAAGCTACCGTATATTTATTATATTGTCTTGATTTACAATTATTTAATTTTTATTCTCAAAAAAAATACAGATATTTGCGGCTCTAACCATTATAATTTACTAAATGAAGACAGATATCGAAATCGCTAATTCAGTCCAGTTAAAAAATATCTCTGATATTGCCAAATCTCTGAATATCAACGATAATGATTTGGAAAATTATGGAAAATACATTGCTAAAATTCCTTTAAAATACATCGACAATAAAAAGGCAGAAAAATCAAATCTTATACTTGTAACATCAGTAAGTCCTACCAAGGCGGGAATCGGTAAAACTACGGTTTCAATCGGTTTGGCTCTCGGACTGAACAAAATAGGTAAAAAAGCTATTGTTGCCTTGCGTGAGCCCTCGCTCGGTCCGTGTTTCGGAATAAAAGGTGGTGCTTGCGGCGGCGGATACGCTCAAGTGTTGCCGATGGAGAAAATCAATCTCCATTTTACGGGTGATTTTCATGCTGTAACTACTGCGCACAATATGATTACCGCATTGATGGATAATTATTTTTATCAAAACCGTGCTACAGTTCCTCCTTTGAAACAGGTTTTGTGGAAACGCGTTTTGGATATCAATGACCGTGGTCTTAGAAATATCGTTACGGGTTTGGGTGGTACTGCAAACGGAATTCCTCAAGAGGCCGGTTTTGACATCACTCCGGCTTCCGAAATCATGGCAATACTTTGTTTGGCAACAGATGTAGAAGATTTGCGCCGCAGAATCGATAATATTCTTCTTGGAATCACTGCCGACAACAAAGAATTTTATGTAAAAGATCTTGGTATTTCCGGAAGTATTGTAGCATTGCTTTTGGACGCTATAAAACCGAATCTTGTACAAACTACCGAAAATACTCCGGCAATTATTCACGGCGGACCTTTCGCAAATATTGCTCACGGTTGCAATACAATAATTGCTACCAAAATGGCTCTTTCGCTCGGCGATTATGTAATTACAGAAGCCGGATTCGGAGCCGATTTGGGCGGTGAGAAATTTTTTGATATCAAATGTCGCAACCTTGGTATTTATCCGAAACTTGTGGTTTTGGTTGCTACTTGCGCCGGTATTCGTCTTCATGGAATGGAAAACATCGACCAACATGTGGAAAACTTGCGAAAGTTCAATAAAAACATCGTAATTGCTTTCAATCGTTACGCACAAGATACCGATGAGGAAATTGAGGCTCTTGTATCGCATTGCAAAAACGATTTGGGATTGCCGTGCGTAATCAACGATGCTTTTCTCAACGGTGGCGAAGGTGCAGTAAAACTTGCCGAAACAATAGTTAACCAAATCGAAAATAATTACACCGGAAACAATCCTGACGCAGTTTATTCTCTTGAAGATGATGTTAAAACCAAAATCGAAAACATCTGCAAGAAAGTTTACCGTGCATCTACAGTAACATACGCTTCAAAAGCTTTGAAGAAACTTCAGGAGATTGAGAAAAATCCGTATTACAAAAATTTCCCTGTTTGTATTGCAAAAACACAGTATTCATTTTCCGATGATCCTACGCTTTACGGTACTCCGAAAGATTTTGTTTTTACAATTTCTGACATCGTTATCAATCGCGGTTCTGAATTTATTGTACCGATTGCTGGTTCGATGTTGCGTATGCCGGGACTTCCTAAAGAGCCTTGTGCTAACAAAATCGATGTTGTCAACGGAAAAATTGAAGGTCTTTCATAAGTTATCTCATTTTTTAATATATCATTTTTTTATTAAGGCAGGTACTTCGTTATCTGCCTTTTTTGTTTTTATCCGTGTACTTTTTTGTAATATATTTTTTGTCATTGCTTTAATTTTTATTTCCTAATTTAAATAAAAACATCGCCGAATATATTTATTATTTGCGACGATTCATTTTTTATTTTCTATTCTTATTTTTAATCCTTCATCGTTTCTTTTTCAATTTTTTATTTTGACATCTTTTCATTCTTTACCGAAATTTCTCAGTTCTGTTTATAACATCATCTTTTTCATTGTTGAAATTTTTGAATTATATTTCCTAACATCATCTTTTCATCGTTTCTTTTTTTTACAGTTTTTCTACATCTTTTACTTTCTCTGTTCTGATTTTCTACATCTTTTTATTTTAACATCATTACATCAATTCGATTTTTGCTTCACATCTTACATCATTTTCTTTCATTAATTCTACATCTAAGAATTGTTTTGATTTTTACTATTTCTCCGTTGATTTATTTAAAAACTCTTTGTTTAAATATTTTGTTATTCTTGCTTTTTTTACTCTTATTTGGCTTAATTCTTGCTTGTTATTATGTCTGAAAATTTATCTGAACTGTATATAAAAGATTTTTGCAGAATAAAATGACTGAACTCATTAGAAAACCCCTTACTAAATTACCAAGACAACAATTCCATACTCTTTGTTTGAATATCGTGGAAGCTTTCGTTTTAATTCCTTCCGATGTTTTGGAAATTGAAACCAATGCTTTTGCCGATGCTCTTCAGGATTATCTTGATGTTTTGAGTTATTCTGGTACGAAAGAAAAAACTAAACAACTTCAGAAAGAATTGAAACAATTGGTTTGGGCTTGGAATAGTTTTAGAAACGATGTTAGAAACGCATCGCTTTCTCCAATCTCGGAACTGAAAAATATTGGTGTGGAACTTCAATCTGTTGTCGGAAAGTTTAACATTTATCACAAACCGTTTGAAGAAAAGATGTCAAAACTAAATACCGCCGTTTCGGAATTGGAGAGTTTTGAAAAAGATATTAAACTTCTCGGGTCGTTGTCGTATATTGAAATGGCAAAAAGCAAACTGCCGGAGTGCCGTAGAATTTCCGACGAGCGAAAAAAATTGATTCAACAAAATAAAGGAAAGTCTGCGAAGGCACGCAAAAATCTTAACGACTTGTACCAAACGCTGTTATCATCTGTTGAAAACTGGTTGATTATTAATCATAACAGCAACAAGTTGGATGATTTTGTAACGAGATTGAACGTAATTTTGGATGAGGCATATCAAAATTCGCAAAAAAAATAGCAGTTTACTTTAAAATATTGGTTTATTAAACTGTTTCCTATTAAAAAAATGCTTACCTTTACGTCGTTTTTCAAAAATCGATGATGAAAGGTTTTGTTGTTATAATGATTGTGTTGTTCGCTTGTTGTAAAAGTGTTTTTGCGATAGGTGATCTGCCTATTTCATATAGTAACGACAAAGATGTAACATCTTTCATCTATTTCAATGTCAATAAAAAAAATCCTATAAGATTTTCACCGATTTGGGAAGACGATGCGGCGGAATTGGAAATTGTTAACAGTAAAAAATGCAATTCGCTGTTTACACTTCCTGCCGATTACAAGTCGAGACCTAATCCGCGTGTATATTCCGACGAGTTTGATAATATTGAATTTTATATCAATATCCCGAAAGACAAAACTTCGGTTTTGTATTTCAGCAGAAAACATGCGGAGTTAACCAAATTTGATTCCTTATATTTGTTTATTCCTTTTGATTTGTCGGGAGTTTCAGATTATTCGGTTTCATCGTTTGGTATCCGTGCAAAATTTGTTGAGGTAAAAGTAGAACCCGAAGAACATTTTCATATTGACCTTTTTAAAAACAAAGTTCGTGAAAATTATCCTTGGGAAGTTTTTGTACCGCTGTTGATAGGTGGTATTTTGGTATTGATAGCCAGATTTTATCAGCAGGGTTACATCCGACATCTTTATTTGATTTTGTTTTATCACAATGCCTTCCAAAATGCAGTAAGCGAAAAAAATGTAAATGCCGACAAAGCCGGATATCTGCTTTCTGCTAATTTTACATTAAACGTTGCATTGTTTATAATGATAGCGATATACCGTTTCAATTATCAGATACAATCGGATTTTACAACTGCTTATCTAACATTTGTATTCATTGTATTTTTCTACAATTCGTTTAAACGATTTTTTTCATACATGTTTTCAAAACTTTTCGAGTGCGAAGAAGTATACACATTATATTATAAAAATACATCGTATATAATGCAAAGTTTCGGCGTAATACTGTTAGTATTAAATATTTTCAGTTTTTATGTTCCGTCATTAGAGATACATAATATAGTATTCTATTTAACGGTCGGAATTTGCGTTTTGGGCGAACTTTTAAAAATATTCAGACTTTTCTTCATAATTTATGAAAAACGATTTCCGTTTTTTTATTTGTTTTTGTACCTTTGCGCCGTCGAAATTTTGCCTGTAGTTCTCGCAATCAAAATTGTATCCCATTGATTTCGAGGTGGTAATATTTTAAGAGAGAATTGGGATGTTTTAGTAAATTATAAAAATTACTCATTTTGAAAATCACGAATGTATTGGTTTCGCAACCAAAACCAACAGCAGAAGGAAACCCTTACGTACTTTTGGCTGAAAAATTGAAGCTGAATTTGCAGTTTAAGCAGTTTATCAAGGTGGAAGGAGTATCTTCTAAAGAGTTTAGAGCTCAGCATATTAACCTTGCAGATTTCACCGCTGTAGTTTTCACGAGCAAAATCGGTATAGATACTTATTTCAAATTTGCTAAAGAGGTAAAATTTGCTGTACCGGAAGATATGCTTTATTTCTGCTCTACAGAAGCTATCGCTCTTTATCTCCAGAAATATATTACTTTCCGTAAGCGAAAGATTTTCTATGGTACTAAAAACGTTACTGAAATTACTGATGTTATCAAGAAACATATTGATGCAAAAGTTTTGATTGTTCAGGGTGATGTTTCGCCGGATGTACTTCCTAAGTTTTTTGAAAAACTCAAGATGGTGCACAAAGAAGTTGTTCTTTACAAAACAGTCAGTGCCGATCTTGCTGATATAAAAGATACTTTTGAGAAAAATCAGATTCTTGTATTCTTTACTCCTGCCGGTATTCGCAGTCTCAAAGAAAATTTCCCGGATTGGAAACAAGGCGATACTAAAATTGCTGCTTTTGGAGAATCTACTCAAGACGAGCTCAAAAAATTGGGTTATAATCTTGACATCGCTTGCCCTACCGAAGAAAATCCTTCGATGGTAATGGCGCTTGAAAAATATATTGTTGCTAACAATAAAAAGAAATAAATCCTCATGCCTAAAATTTACGGGCTTTCAAAAAACGAAAAGCTTAAAAGCGTTGTTCGTACGGATAAACTTTTTACACAGGGAAAATCCTTTTGGATTTTCCCCTTTAATGTTTATTACCGTATTGGTAGCAAAGAAGAACTCTTTGCAAATCAGTTTCTTGTGTCCGTAGGTAAACACTATTTTAAACATGCGGTGGACAGAAATCGTACTAAAAGACTTGTAAGAGAAGCTTACAGACTTAACAAAAATATTGTTTATGAAGTTTCTGAAAAAAACAATGTTTGTTTTAATGTAGGTTTTGTTTATAAATCGCGTACTATTTGCGATTTTGCCACGGTACAAAAATCTGTTCTTCAAGCGTTGGAAAACCTTGCGAAAGAAATCGCTGAGAAAAATCAGAAATAATTATTTATAAAAATAGGAAACCGACTTGCGTCGGTTTCCTTGTTTTTAGTATATAGATTAGTAAAGTCAGCCGAATTTTAGTGCCTTTCGGTTTATTATATAACACTAAAGCTTTTCTTTACCCTAACTAATTTCTCAAATATTTTATTTATTTCTTTTAGTATAAAACATCTTCAGCCTGATATTCTTGTAGTTAGTTACGCTTACAGAGTTGTTTCCAAGATTGATTTCACATCCGGGACAACAAGATTCAAAACCTGAAAGCAACGCACCGCAAGCCGGACATCTTAGTTCTCGTGTCCAATTACAATTTTTTTCGGGTTCAACATCTTTTTGTTTCCTCGGTTCGCCTATTTGCTGCAAAACCTCTTTTATTTTGTTGTTAATCAGATTTCTTGTAGTAACGATGTCAAAAAATAAAAATAATATTCCGATTACGAACGCCCAAAAAAAGTACGTATCAAATCTTCCTCTGTAAAATAATGCTCCGGCAATCATGGCAAAAAATATCGCCATAATTATATTTTCGAGCGCAAAACTGTATTTTATGCATCTTGATTTTACTTTTATTTTTACAAGATAATTTACTTGAAGAATCGGATGTTTTAGTTTGAACTCCGAGATGTTTCCTTCTGTTACAATTTCTTGCGCATTAAGGGTTTGTGTAAGTTTGGAAAAAAATATATCTTTGTCGAAATTATATGGCGATATAATTTTTACGCGTTGTGGATTAAATATAATTTTTTTCATACCGCCTTGTTTTTTGTATTTTTATAGTTTGTTGAAAGCAACAAATTTATAAATTTGCTTTTTATTTCAAAAACTTTTTTGTTAGAATAAACGTATAAAATGTCAATCATTGATCAAATAAAATTGCCGATAAAGGATGAGCTTGAAAAATTTTCTCCTTATTTCAAGAATCAACTGCATTCGGAAAATAGGTTGCTGAATTTTGCCATCAATTACAGCTTGCGAACCAAAGGAAAACAAATGCGTCCGATGTTGGTTTTCCTTTGTTGTAAAGTTCTCGGTAACACTTCGGAAAGTACTATGGTAGCGGCTTCGCTTATTGAACTGCTTCATAGTGCCACGCTTATTCACGATGATGTGATTGACGAAAGTTTTTACAGAAGAGGTTTCTTCTCGATTTTTGCGCTTTGGAAGGCGAAAATTGCGATTTTGCTCGGCGATTATTTTCTTGCTCAAGGTCTTCTTATGAGTTTGAAATACAAAAAATACGAGGTTCTCGATATTGTTTCGCAAGCTGTTCGCGATATGTCGGAAGGCGAATTGGAACAACTGGAAAAAGCTAACCGTTTGAATATCACCGAGGAATCATATTATGTTATAATCCGAAAAAAAACCGGAGCGTTGATTTCGGCATGTTGTGAGGCGGGAGCTTTCAGTAGTGGTGCTTCGGCTGAAGATGTGGCTTTGATGAAAAAATTCGGTACGCTTATCGGTATGGCTTTCCAAATCAAAGATGATCTTTTCGATTATCAGAAAACAGGTTTTATTGGTAAACCAAAATATAATGATATTCAAGAGCGGAAACTTACTTTACCCGTTATTTACGCTGTAAATCAAGCAGATATTGTAGATAGAAAAAGAATATTGCGTAAATTCCGCAAAAGGTCGAAATCTGCAAGTGATATTCAAACTATTGTGGATTTTGTAAAAAACAACGGGGGAGTGGAGTACGCTTGCAAAAAGATGAACGATTTGCACGATGAGGCTGTCGGTTTGTTATCTAAATTTCCTGATTCTCAGGCTAAACAGTCTTTGATTCTTTTGGCAGATTATATCGTTCAGCGAGATAAATAATTGAAATAGTAACTTAAATATTTTAATAAAAAGAAATTATGAAAAAAAAGATTACAAGATTAGCGATTTTTGCCATTATGCTTTTGGGCTTTTATGGCTGCGCTTCGCTTTCGGGATTAACAAATTTTGTTAAGTGCAATTTTGATTTTAACAGTGTTTCGGATGTTACACTTTGCAATATCAACGTTTCCAACAAAAATTCGGTAAAGGATTTTTCTGTACTTGACGGTGTTAATTTAGCTAAAGCGTTTTTAACTAAGGATTTTCCGCTTTCACTTAATGTAAATGTTGACGTAAAGAATCCTAATTCTACAACTGCTCGTCTTGATGGTTTTGATTACATTCTTTGGATTGATAATACCAAAATGACATCGGGTTCTATGTCAAAACAAGTGATTGTAGGTGCAAATCAAACTGTAATGATGCCGGTAAATTTTTCGGTAAATCTTCAAGAGATTTTAACTTCTGAAACCAAAGACAAATTGATAAGTTTCGGTTGCGGACTTGCTACTAAAAATGCTGATGCTTCCAGAGTAAAACTTTCGTTGAAACCATATTTTACTATCGGAACAAAAGTTATGAAGTTTCCGTCTTATATTACAATCGGCGGTGATAAACTTATGCCTTCAGAATATTAGATTTTTTTTTTACCATATTTTGTTTCAGGGAATATCTTTACGGATGTTCCCTTTTTTGTTGGTATTTGTTACGAAAAAAATCCCCGATGTTACAAATTTAGCATCGGGGATTTTAATTTTTTATTATGTGTTATGATTTTTCTTTAGAATTCAGCTTCTTTGAGGATGATGTCGCCTGCTCCGAGGTTTTTCTTAACGTATGTTAGTGAAATTTCGCCGGCATGTTTCAATAGCGATTTATCCGATAAATAACGCTCTAAAACAGAGTATAATTCGTCGGCATTTCGGATTGTACAAGCACTGCCGAGCGATACCAGGTCAACAGCTTCTTTAAACTTTTTGTAGTTTGTACCGAAAACTACAGGTATACTGTAACTTACTGCTTCCAAAATATTGTGAATTCCTGCTCCGAATCCGCCGCCGACGTAAGCAATTTCTGCGTATTTGTACAGTTTTGACAGCATTCCGATATTGTCAATTATCAATACTTTGTTTTCTGTAATATTTTTTTCGTTGGCTTGAGAAAATCTTATAAATTTTTGTTTGATATTTTTCTCAATTGATTGTAAATGAGCCTCATGAATCTCGTGAGGAGCTATTATGAGTTTTACATCATGATTTTCTTCCAATTTGTTCAACGCATCGAAAATCAGTTCCTCGTCAGGCGGCCAGCTTGAACCTGCTACTATTATCCTTGAGTCTTGTACAAATTTGTCTACAAGTGGAATATTTTCAGCTGTTTGTGTAATTTGACAAACACGGTCGAATCTTGTATCACCGGCAATTGTAACATCGTTGATACCGTTTTGTTTTAACAGTTTTACCGAGTTTTCGTCTTGTACAAACAAGCGGTTGAAAAATCCCAAAACTTTTTTATATTTCTTGCCATACCATTTAAAAAATATCTGATTTTCTCTAAAAATGGTTGAGAAGATATATAATGGAATATTTCTTTGGTGTACTTCGCTGAGGAAATTGTACCAAAAATCATATTTTACAAAAAATACAACTTTTGGATTTACAATATCTAAGAAACGTTTTGCATTAGTCGGAGTGTCCGCCGGCATGTAGCAAACGTAGTCTGCACCTTTGTAATCTTTACGGATTTCGTATCCTGAAGGCGAAAAGAATGTTAATATAATTTTGTAGTCAGGATGTTTTTCACGGAATTTTTCCATTACCGGACGTCCTTGCTCAAATTCTCCTAATGAACTAACATGAAACCATGCGTTTTTATCGGTTGCTTTTACGTTTTTCTCCAAATTCTCAAAAAGTTGTTTTCTACCGTTGCTGTAGAGTTTGGCTTTTTCGTTGAAAGGTGAAATAATTTTTGCACCGAAATTGTACAATTTTATTCCTAATGTATATAAAAACATCTCCTTATATTTTTGTTCGGCAAAGTTAGAAATAAAATTTGAAACTTAAAAAATTAATTACCACGGTCTGTCAATCATTGTTCCGCCGTCCCAAACATAAACATATTCTTCGTCGGTCATTGTATTTCCTTTGTCTACATAAACTAAACAATGTATTGAGTTTTCGCTGAAAGAAAATATTTCGTCATAACCGTTGCTGATTTCTGTCAATCTTTTGAATTGTGGTTCGGTTTCGGCGGTTGATAGTTCTTGGTTTTCAAATTTCATTGCTGAGAGTTCGTCGGTATAATACGAATCTTTTTCCGTAACTTTTGATATATAGATTTTCCATCCGCTGTAATCTTTGTACGGATATGCTTGAATTTTGTAGGTAATATTGTAACCATTTTCTGAGTACGATACTTTGGCGCCGTTGTCTTTGTAGACAAATTCGTTTTCATGTCCGGTTTTCAACGCTTTTACTACTTCTTTCAAGTCAAATTCTTTTTGTTTGTTATCTGTTTTTGGTACAGATGTTACATTTTTAGTACCGATAAATTTGTCCGTTTGGTTTTCGCCGCTATTGCACGAACAAAATGTCAACGCCAAAAATAGTAATATCAAATTTGTTGTCTTCTTCATAATAATTTTGTTTGATTTAAATTGTATAATGATGCTGTCTAAAATGGCTCATTGGAACGCAGTCGGCTTGCATGCAAGTACTTGTAACGCTGACGAGCCGTCCTCATTCCTCTTTTCTATATAAAAAACGGACATCAAATCAACAAATTGTCAATTTGATGTCCGAGATGTTACAGATGTTTCTTTTCTACAAGTTTTTCAGCATGAAATACAATCGGTTTGTGATGTTAACATCAGATGCTCCGTCGTCGTAATCCAAAAACAAAAGATTCAGATTCGGATATTTCTTTCTGAGTTTTTTCTCGATACCTTTCGCAATTATCTGATTTGCAATACATCCAAATGGTTGTACGCTGATAACATTATTGATACCTTGTTTTGCGAATGATGATATTTCCGCACTTATTAGCCAACCTTCGCCAAATTGGTTGGACAGGCTCAGAGTATCTTCTGCATCTTTTGCTATCTGTTTGATGTTTTCCAACACAAACGGAAATTTCGATTTCTCCAACACTTTTTGCGCTTTGTTTAGCGCATTGTTGATATAGGCTTTGAAATATTCCAAAAGTACCCAAACCGAGAATTTCTTGTGCGAAAGATTCATTTCCCAATTCTTCTTGATATTTACAATTTCTTGGGTGAAAAATTCTAATATCGGCGGAAATACTACTTCTACACCTTCTTCTACAAGTTTGTCTGAAATAAATCTGTGTCCAAACTTGTTGTATTTTACGTAGATTTCGCCTACGATACCAATTTTCGGAACTTCTTTGTTGTGGATGTCGATACGGTTGGCCTCTTCCACCATTTGTTCCATCAGTTCGTAAATCTTTTTGGGTTGCTTAAACGGAACTTCCTCTTTAAGCAATTCCATGTATTTTTCTTTGAATCTTAATGTTTCGCCTTTGTTCTTTTCTCTTACTACCAAGATATAATAAAGTCGTAACAATGTATCTACATAAATTGCTACAGGCAACATCGTCGGCATTAGTTTCATCCAATTGATATTGAAACCGGGTTGTGGATTAATTGTTTTACCGGCTGTTCCTACTGTAATAATCGGGATGTCGGGATAGCCTGCCGATATCAAAGCTTTTTTCATCAACGCGATGTACGATGAGGCACGGCATTGTCCTCCCGTTTGGGTGATTGCAAATGCTATTTTGTTGCGGTCGTATTGACCTTCTTTCAACGCTTTTATCATATCGCCGATTACTATTGTTGCCGGATAACAAATCTCGTTGTTGGCGTATCTCAATCCCCAATTTACCGAGTTTTTGTCCGGCTTGGGCAGATTTACAAGATTGTAACCGCTCATCTTGAAAAATTCAGGCAAGATGTCTGAATATCCTTCTGCGAAGTATGGCGCTAATATCGTTCTGTGACGGTCTTCGATTCCAAATGGCTTTACTGTTTCCCTTACGTGACGTGCAGGACGGTTTTTCAAGTCCATTACTTTGAAAGATTCCATCAACGAACGTATTCTTAATAATATCGAACCTGTAGAATTTATTTCGTCGATTCTTATTATCGTATTGCTTTTGCCCGCAGCGCGCAATATATCGGTACATTCGTCTACCAAAACTGCATCCGGACCGCAGCCAAATGAATTTAGTTGTACAAATGTTATATTCTGATCCTGTTCTGCTACCCATTGTGCAGCGTTGAGTATTCTGTTTGGATATGCCCATTGCGGAATTATCTGCAAATCCATTACATCAAGATATGCCGAAAGCGAATCTTCACTGATAACATTTGCTCCCAAATCGGCAATTATATCCGGTGTTTTCTGGTTGATTAATGGATCGGCATGATAAGGGCGTCCTGCCAATACTACAAGCAGTTTGTTTTCCAGTTTTGACTTTTCTACGATTTCCATTGCCTTCACTGCTATTTGCGAACGATATTCCGATTGTGATTGCAATGCTTTCTTGAAGGCTTTTTTTATCGTACTGCTTTCTATTCCCAACGATTTGAGATATTTCTTGCAGGTTTTGTACAATAATTCTTCGTCGTTGAAATTTACATTCGGACTGTCCATCGGAATTCCGTATTTTCCTTCTGTGTCCATTGAACTGCGTATTACATCTGCATATCCCGATACAATAGGACAGTTGAACGAGTTTTCTGTATTCTTGAATTCGTTTTTCTCGTATGTTACAAGCGGATAAAATATTCTGTCCGGCTTTTGTTCCACAGCCCACATAATATGACCGTGTACAATTTTGGCAGGGAAACAGATATTATCACTCATGATAGTTCCTGCTCCGGTTTCGTACATCTTCATTGTTGTGGGCGGAGTGCTGATTACTTGGATATTACACTCTGTAAACAATGTATGCCAAAACGGATAATTGGAATATTGATTCAATACTCTCGGTATAGCTATCGTTAATTTCGGGTTCGAGAGTTTTTTGTCACGGTCAAAAAGTAATTTGTATCTTATGGCAAACAAGTTTTCTCCCTTTTCGGTTTTTTCGCCTTTGGAGTTGAATACTTTTTGACATTTGTTACCTGAATAGTAGGTAGATTTGTTGTTGAATTTAAATGCTGTTACAAGACAATTGTTTTCGCAGCCTTTGCAAAGTATTTGTTTGTTGGTATATTCCAACGCTTTGTCAACATTTTCCAATGTAACAAATGTTCCGTGATTTTTACCTTCTTTTTCGTATTTGGCTTTTGCAAAAATTGCCGCGCCGAATGCTCCCATCATTTCAGGACTGTCGGTACTTGTAAGCTTTTTGCCGGTAAGTACTTCCAATGCACGGTATACTGCCGGATTCTTAAATGTTCCGCCTTGTACAACTATTGTTTCTCCAAGCTCGTTGAAGTTTTTCAACTTCAATACTTTGAACAACGCATTTTTGATTACCGAATAAGCCAAACCTGCTGATATATCGCTTACTGTAGCGTTTTCTCTCAACGATTGCTTTACCTTGGAATTCATGAAAACAGTACATCTTGTACCCAAATCGCAAGGAGCATTACTTGTGCATGCAATTTGTGCAAATTCAGGTGTTTTCAGTCCTAAAGTCTTAGCAAATGTTTCAATAAACGAACCGCAACCCGCAGAACAACTTTCATTTAACTCTATTCTGTTGATTACGCCGTTTTGTATGAATATCGCTTTCATGTCCTGACCGCCGATATCCATGATAAAGTCAACCTTGGGATTAAGATATTTTGCTGCGCTGAAATGGGCGAGTGTTTCTACAATCCCATAGTCAATACCAAGAGCAGCTTTTACCAAATCTTCGCCGTAGCCGGTAACTGCCGAGGCGGTAATACTTAAACCTTTTTCTTGAAGAGTCTGCTTATTGTCCTCATAGAAAGACTTCAACGCGTCGTGAATTTTTCCAAGAGTATTGCCGTCGTTGTTGGTATAATGAGAATAAATCAATTCGTTTTGTTCACCCATGATTACAACTTTGGAAGTTGTACTGCCGGAATCTATACCGAGGTACAGAGTTTTTCCTGTATAATCTTCAAGTGTAGTTTTCTTGGGGTTGACAATATTTCTGTCCTTCAACCATTGATTGTATTCGTTTTCGTCCTTGAAAAGCGGAGTAAGACGGTCTTTGGGTTCAATTACAATATTTTGTGATTTTTCGAATAATTGCAATAATTCCGAAATCTTGTGCTCCTGTTCGCCTTCTGCTTCGAGAGCTGCGCCTTGAGCCGGAAAATATTCCGAAAATGTCGGAACAATCATATCCTCTTCGGTTAAATGCATGGCGTTGAGCATCTTGTTGCGCAAATTAGGCATAAAAGTAAGCGGTCCGCCGATAAACATCACTTTGGCTTTTACCTCAAAACCTCTCGACAAAGTGTTGAGTGTTTGAATGCCAACAGCATGGAAAATGCTTGATGCGATATCCGCTTTTTCTACTTTTCGGGCAAGAAGATTTTGAATATCGGTTTTGGCGAAAACTCCGCATCTGGATGCAATAGGATAGTGGTTTTGACTTTGTTCTGCCAAACCGTTCATTTCTTCGATTTTTACATTCAAGAGTGTTGCCATCTGTTCGATAAAAGCACCTGTACCACCGGCGCAATTACCGTTCATTCTGATGTCCGGACTTTTACCCTTTTGAAAAAATATCATTTTAGTATCTTCGCCACCGATATCAATCAGAGTAGATACTTCCGGGTACTTGGCTTCCACTACATCGGTCGCCGCAATTACTTCTTGTACAAATTTAATATTGTTTCTTTCGCTTACGCCCATACCGGCAGTACCGGTAATTGCGCACGATACACTTATATCACCAAGTTTTTCCTGTGCATTTTTAAGTGCTTGAGTTAGAACTTGATAAATAAAAGTGTTATGTTTTCCGTATTGATTAAAAACGATTTCTCCTTTGTTGTTAAATATAATAATCTTTGCAGTTGTGGAGCCGATGTCGATCCCAAGTCTGTAATTGTTAGCGGATTGAGTCATTTTTATTTTGTTACTTCTCTTGAAAATTTGGCGCAAAGATACGCATTTTTTTTCTGTTACTGCTTTTTAGTTGTCAAAATTTTTCTTTGGAGGTTAACATGAAATTTTTTAATTCAACTTTTGCAAATATATAACCATGAAATCCACGTAAAAAGTTTTTTTAAACCGTACACACGGGGATATTTTCAATTTTCAATTTTTCAATTTTTCAATTTTCCAAGTTCCGGGGATTTAAAAACTTCGGTTTACATCCCTGTCTATAATCAAACATCACTCCGTGGTTGCATTTTGTAATTGAAATGATTTTTGATTTTAATATTGTAGCCGCGATGTTATATAATGGACGGGGTGTTGTCGTCAATGACATAAATCCCCGTAACATTTACGAATTTGTTTTAGATTTTTTGGATTTCGTCTAAAGTTAAGCCGGAAATTTCAGCAATTTCATTATCGGACATTATGCCTTTTGCTTTGAGTTTGCGAGCCATTTCAAAGGCTTTTTGTTTTTCGCCTTCGGCACGACCTTTTTCAATTCCGATTTTCTCGCCCGCTTTTAATCCGTCGTCATATTTCCCCGATGCAAGAGTTTTTGCGGTGCTGATTGCGTCCCAATATCTGTCATAACCCAAAATTTCCTCTTTCGTTAAATGCTGACAAAGTTCCAACGCTTTGGAAATTTCAGCGTTTTGAAGTAAATCTTGATCCACTTCAATGGTGTGTTCGTCAATTTCCGTTAAAAATTTCAACCAAAGAACTTGCATTTTCTTTTCTGAAAAGTTTTTAGTCTGAAATTTCGGTAACTCGAAGAAAAACAATTCGATGCTGTCAATAGTTTTTTCAGGGTGCAAAGGTTCGCACATCTTGAAATGATGATAAAAATCTTCAGAAGTTTCGTCAAAAATATCATTAACAAGATTTAAACCGTAAACAGGTTGTAATGTTTTGTAGTTTTTGCCTTTTTTCAATTGCGAAGAATAGATTTTTGACGCATTGAACAAAACACGCTGTTTGAAATACGATGTCCAATACATCTGCATTTCAACAATGAAAGTACGCTGTTTTTGGTCGGTGCAGAGTACGTCCACAATGCTG
>JAFXZT010000151.1 GCA_017541145.1 Bacteroidales bacterium
ATTTCGGTTAAAAATCTAAGCCACAAATCTTTAATGGCACGACTGCCTCGGTCGATAGGTTTGTATTTTACAAGCTCAATAAAAATCAAAGATAAATCATGGCGGATGTCATTGGGATGATTTTTATTGATGATATAAAACTCTTGCATATAACCGTTATCACCCTCATAATCAAAGGCTTCATCGTTGACGAGGGCGAGAGCGTAAACCTCTTTGAGCTGTTCAAACGGATTTCCTTTCGCTAACTGTTTGGTGTACATCGAGGCGGCATTGAAAAGCGTGCGCGAGAAAAATTCTTTGTTCCAATACGACTGCATTTCAACTATAAAACCGCGTCCATTGTTATCAGTACAACGGACATCAACTATTGAATATTTTTTCGCCGGATTTTCAGGAACATTTTCTGAACTGATGATGTCAACTTTCTCGATTGTCATGCCTTCGGGCAACGGCAAAAGAGCGTTCAAAAGACTTTTGACAAGATTCGGATGCTCACCAAAGATTTTTTTGAACGTCAGATCAACTCTCGGGTTAAGATATTTTGACATAATATGTCGCTTTTATAGTTATGCTGCAAATGTAGCGGTTTGCTTTCTATTCTCCAAATTTTTGTTCTTCTTTTAAAAACGAATGAAACGAAATCTTTTTTAACCACAGAAGGCACGGAATGACACGAATAAAAACAAAACAACAAGTTGTTTTGTTTTTTGACGAATAGAACGAATCCCCGACTGAGATTGAGCTAAGGGCAATACAGAGACACACCCGCTAATTCAATGTATTTGGTTTGAGGTTGATAGGTATTCAAAAACAACTTTCCTATCTTTTGGTCGCCTCGGTATGCGTAAATATAATTGGTGTCAGCTTTTGCAACTCCCGTGAAATTCAAAACGTTACCATCTGCTAATTTTAATTTTACGCCGTATTTGTCTTTGAAAACTATAGAATCTTTTTCCAAATAACTTCCGAAATCAACCATTACTTTGTCGGTTTTGCCACATTCTACTGACTTGTAACGCAAATCATAATTGCCGGACAAATACGGGTAATATTCTGAACCTGAGAATATTCCGTGGTATCCGCTGCCAAGGTAGTCAAAGCCGTAATTTTGTTCTTCATAGGGCAAAAAGTTGATTTGACACTGCGCCAAGCTGTCGCTTCTGCGGTGGTAATCATTTAATAATGCGGCATTTCCGCCCGTGGCTCTGTATTCTTTTATGCCCATGAGATTAGTTTTCATTTGTGTTTAATCTTCTTTTTTTATAATATGACATATTTTGTTTCTAATAAATTTCTTCACATTCATTAAATCTCAACATTTTAACTTTTTATTTATATTTTTTTATTAGATATTTTTAATTCTATATCAAGAATTTGGTCAAATTGTTTTTTATCAATTAAATCATTAAAATAAAGGAATTCTACAAAATTTTTACGACATTGAGTTTCAGCCCACTCTGAAATAAAATATTGAGTAAATAATTGGTTAAACTGATACCCGTTACCTTTTTCTCCTATAGAGAAAGATGAAACAGGAAATCCTCGACTTGGATAACAAAAACCTATTCTAAATATATTGTTTTTAATACTAATTTTCTTGTTTCTATTATAAAAAAATATATAATCATTTTCCACTTCAACAAGATAAATATATCTATTAACAAAATAAAATAATAAACTAATATATATAATCCAAAATAATATATCCGTAATAACCCAAAAAGGTGTTTTTATAGAATTAAAAATTTCATATGTAAAGCCTATTTTTATTATCGCCCAAAAAAAACAAAATAGAGGATAATTTTTTATAAAACTTAATATCCTTTGCCACAAAGGAACCCTTTTTATACTAAAAATTTTACTCATCTTTTATTAATTTAATAGTTGTTAATGACGTATTAAAGATATTGATTATATTATCTATTCTTTCCATATTTGTAGAAACTGTATAATTAAAAGTCAATACACCTTCGCTAAGTGATAAGTATCCTGTTAATTTATCTTTATTAATTACACCTTCCTTATCAACACCAATAATAGTAACACCAATAGTTGCGTTTAAATATCCATTTGGAATTTTCTCAACTATTTTATCTTTATCATTGATATACAAAATAATAGATGCGCTATTAGAAGCAATTGAATAAGTTGCAGAACTAATTGCAAAAGACGTTAATAAAGGTAGAAAAGTAGTTTGCATTAAAGGTGCTGTCGCAGGTAATGCTGTTCCTCCTGACCCAATAATAGCGGCAATCGTAACAACAGCAGCAATAATTCCCATAGTAGGTCCAGAATACTTACCAATAGAACGCCACATTTGATTAACAATCTCTTTTAATTCACAACATAAACAATCCTCTTTTATGTTATCAATAGAGATTTCATACCAAATATTTTCATTAGGAAATTGTATTTTATATGTAATTGATTCTTCATACTTGTAATCACGTTCCACTAAAAGTTTAACACCTCCTTTAAGCATTAAAACTGTATAATAATACTGATAACGAGAATCAAAAAACTTATAATACTTTTGATAGGTGAATATTTGTTTATCCATATATCGCTTTGAATGCGTCATCAGAACCCATTGACCTGGAAATTGTGTAAAATCAAAGCGAGAAATATTATCAATATAATCAGGCACTTTTATCTCTTTTCGTATAAAAAAATATGGAAGACCTATTTCTGAAAAGTTCTCAGTTCCATCAACATCAGCATCTCCACATAACAAATACAAGATACAATTATCATTCTTAACCTGATGGTTGATTTTAATTGTGCCTATTTTGTTCGCCTTGGTTAATAAGGTCTTAAGGTTGTCGAAATTGGGAGTCTCTAAATTGGTTAGTTCTTTAAGAAGATTATTCCTTACATTCTGCTCAAAATCTAGACTACAAGCTAAACGGATTAATTCTTTTACTCTCATTACCTTTTCTGCGTTTGACATGAAATCATCATCCAAATTTGCCATTACTTTTTGTGAAATATAAGGACTAAATATGTAAATGACATATTTTGCGTCTTTATCCAACACTTCCACATCCTCTCCCTCACTTTCATCCTTATTCCACTTCATCAAAACTCGACTTGGGTCTTGAATTGCATCCCACTGGAAATGCCAAAGTTCTTCGCCTGAAGAATAATCCATCAAGTTTTTGGTTTTGCCGCTTGACTTTGAATTTTCAAACACGTGTTCCAAACCCGCTATGCCGTGTCCTAACTCGTGGGCAATAGTGTGCGGCGAACCTTTGTCGTAAATAAATCCTGCGTTGTAACCTCTTGGCATATAACCGGATACCATTGTTCCGTTGCCGTCTTTTTTGTCAGTTACGTTGTCAATGAAAAACAAATAATAAACGCCATCTTTAATACTGTCATTGTAAGCTCGAAGTACACGTTTTTGGTCGTCGTTGTAAACTGAATGCCAAGGACTTCCACCATGCGAAAAACTTGTTAATTCTGGTAAATAAAAATTAACCGTATCAACTTCAAAACTTACAACACTTTGTTTGTAATACTTATTTAGAGAATCTTGTAAGCTGATTATATCAGGTAACTTTGC
>JAFXZT010000152.1 GCA_017541145.1 Bacteroidales bacterium
AGATTTAAATTCTCTCACTAAAATATATCAAACATTGGCTATTAACTATGCACAATTACAAGATACAACAAATGGAGGAATGAGTCTTGCAAAATACAATAACGCTGTCATTAATGGTATTTTATTAAATTACACAAGATATTCAAATTTAGCGCGTTACGATTATATGAGCTCGACAACACAAGAAACGACAGAACTTAATAATTGGATGACATTTAAACTCAGAAACCCTATTATATTGAAATTCGCATTTGATATAAATGCAACATTAAAATATTATAATTTGACGTATCCCCGATTTTTGGAAGAATATATTAAACAATCTGACAATCAAGAATTAAAGAATATTTATAGCGAATATAAGAAGCACAAGCTGAATTATGTTTTTGACGAAAAAAATGATTCAAAGTTTTTTGCGGCTCAATACGATGAACAGTACATTCTTGATAAATGTCCCAAGTTGGACAAATTCATTTTCTCAAAATACAAAAGTTTTGATGACATCGTTGGTTCATTATCCGATGATGAATTAATTATACAATTTTGTGATGTCTCAAACCACGCTCAACTTCCTGACAATGATTTACTTAAACATTATTATACTGCATACATAGTTAGCAATAAATATATATGTCCGATTTATTATTTCATTTGTCGAAAAGATGAACTAGACAGTTGTTTGTTACTTGATAATGATGCTCAAATGTACTATAACGAACTTTATTCAAGAAAAAAATCATCTACATTGTATAGCCTTATTTTCAAGTCTTTAAAACTCTATTTGGAAACTGCCAAAACAATATATTTTGCGTCCTGTGGTGATTTGTCGAATATAAATTTTGATTTGCTAACAGATTCCACCGGCACACCGCTCAACCAAAAATACAAAATGGTACGTGTGTCTTCAATCGCCAACATCCCTGAAATTAAATCATTAGACACAAAAACATTCAAAACATCAGCCCTTTATGGCGGCATTGATTACAAAAATACCATTACAAATTCGGACGTTGCGGTTCGCGGTGTGGATTTCAGAAACCTTCCAAACACGGGAACTGAAATAAAAAATGTTGCCAAAATTTTAACTGCCGCAAACATCAAAACTGATACTATTTGTGGCGAAAACGCTACCGAAGAATCTTTTAAGAAATTGAGCGGCAATTCGCCTGATATTCTGCACATTGCAACCCACGGTTTTTATTTGGATGAAAATTCTCAAAAGCCGTTTGCACAAAATGTGAACACGTATTCTCAAAAAGAGTCTGCAATGGTACTTGCGGGTTTGGCATTATCAGGAGCTGACAAGGCGTGGAAAGGCAACTTTGAAAACGTTAACTCTGAGGACGGAATTTTAACAGCCTACGAAATTTCGCAGTTAGACCTTTCAAACACCAAATTAGTTGTACTCTCTGCCTGCGAAACTGCGCGGGGGAAAATCTTTCCTGTGGACGGCGTTTTTGGATTGCAACGTGCTTTCAAACAGGCTGGTGCGGGGTCGATTCTGATGTCACTGTGGAAAGTTGACGATGGTGTAACGGCTATCTTTATGGAGCATTTTTACAAATTCCTCTTTGAGACCAACGACCGCCACAAGGCTCTCAAACTTGCTCAGGAAGATGTCAAAAAAAAATTTCCCGATCCGTATTATTGGGCAGCATGGGTGATGTTGGATTAATCCCAATTACTGAGCATTTTCTAATGTAAACATGACACAAATTAATGATTGCGGCAGTCTAATATAAACATGATGTTAAACATCAATTATATATTTGGAAATATCAATAACTATTAGTTCCTTTGCAGCAGAAACAAACAATTTATAATTAACGATTTTTTTAAATTAAAGGAATGAAGAAATCTCTGATTAACAATGCCTTATGTGCATTAATTCTTGCAGGTGCGCTCTTATCTTCCTGCAACAACGAAGATGAAAATACGTCAGAACAGACCTCTGACGACATCATTAACCAAATCCCCGAAGTGGACGAAACTAAACAACTCTCTCCCGATGAACAAAAAAACTACCTCGACCAAGTAGGCAAGGCTTTTATGTCTGAATTTTCGTCAACAAACTTCGACAACCTGATTGACCTCATCAACTTTGCATCCGAAAAATATGGTGATGACTATAATTGGGACGATGTGGAATCATGGGCTGAAAAAGCATTCAATACGCTCACCCAAAACGAGAAAGGCAAAGAATTAGTTGACCAATACGAGTGGAGTCTGGAAAAATATCAAGGTGACGATGAAGAAACAGGCGAACCAATCTACAAAACAATAACCAACCACATTCTCGACTACGAAGACATCTCTGAAATAATTTACACTGCATCAGCATTCAAAGGTCATTTCGTAGCAGAAAACGGTAAATGGACTTCATCAACTGCCGACGATCTTCAATTCTCGTTTGCTGACCAAAACGGCAAAACATGCGTCTTGTCCTTAACTACAAGCGGCAAAACAGTTGACACTTATTTCGGCTACAACACTAACACCGAAATTGATTCAAAGGAAAACGAAGATGGCAATTACACAATCGTATATACCGAAGAAATCGAAAAAACGATTGTTTCTGTTCCTGAAAACATCACCGTAACACTCTCTCAGGACGGCAAAGAAATAATTAAAACTGTCATCAAAACCAAATTGAACGTTGCATCACCAACTGAATACGATCTTACAAAAGATGCTTTCGATGTAACAACTACTACCGAAATCGACGGTTACACATTTGAAGTATCAAAAGCATCATTCTCCAACAAAGACAAGAAATCCGAATTGTCTTTCATTCTTAAAAAAGGCAACATCAAATTGTTGGAATATAATCTTAATGTCAACGGTGAAATATCCAAGGATGATGACAATGAATACAAAGTCAACTCAGCTGATATTGAGATGAATATAGACATCCTCGGAAAAGTTCAGATAAAAGGAACAAGCAATGACGGTAGCAAACTCAACGATCTAATCAACGAGGCTGAAGAAAACAACACCAACGAAACAATTGTAAAAGAGAAAACCGCCGAAGCAAATAAATTGTTTAATTGCGGAATGTATTTCAATGGTGGCAGTGTAGAACAATCACATGTCATAATTGAAACATTCGAAAATAAAGATTGGAACGGAACAAGCTGGGATCAAGAACTCAGTATTCAATTTGCCGATGGTTCAAAAAATTCTTTTGGAGATTTCTTCATCAAAGCAAATTTCTTGAACATATTCAACCTCTGGGAGGATATGAGTGAAGATTACGAAAACAAAATAAAAGTTGACTAAGACATTTTTTTCTATTACTAAACTTGACAAGATTGGCGCATTATCGTTAATCTTGTCTTGTTTTTTTGTACCTAAGACACTTTACGCTCAGAGCGATACAATAATCACCCGAAACATCGACCAAGTAACGGTACATGGCAAGCGAAGCAACTCAGACTTAAAAATCACAAGAGACGGCTCAACTAAACTTTCTGTAACTTACTTATCGTCATTACCCAAAATAATGGGAAATGCTGATCCCGTGCATTATATACAAATGATGCCGGGTGTGCAGACAAATTCGGAATACGACAGCGGAATCCATATCCAAGGCTGCGACAATACCCACAATTATATTGCAATTGCCGATGCCCCGATTTACAACTCCGGACATCTGCTCGGTTTTTTCTCGGTTTTCAACCCCGAACATTTCAAGGACATCGAAATTGATAAAACACCGCACAAAAGTGACTTTCCGAACCGTCTTGGCGGACAAATTAATATGAAGCCAAGTACAGAGATTACCGATAGTGTATGCACAAGTGCAGAAATAGGACTTATTTCGTCGCAAGGTGCTATAAAATTACCATTGGGCAAACGTCAGACGTTGATGTTAGCAGCAAGATCTTCATACTTAAATTTACTGTATTCCGATTGGTTGAAAATAGATGAAACATCGTTGAAGTATTCGTTTTCAGATTTTAATGTCAGATATATTTTTTGCGCCGACAACCGTCATAAAATCTACCTCGACCTCTATCATGGCAATGATAAATTAAAATCCGACGGTTCTTTTGGTCTTTCTTTGAATTGGGGTAACGACATGGCTGCTCTTCATTATGATTTCAAACGTCGTGCAAAAACGAATTGTATGATGTATTGGTCTTATTATCAAAACAATATAAACTTCAAATTCAACGAAGCCACTGCCCAAATGCCGTCTGACATCTCCACTTTTGGAATAAAAGTAAAATCACAATACACCAATTTTTCAATGGGAGTTGATGCTGCATTTCACGACATCCTACCGCAAACTCCTCAGTCGGATTACAACAACATCTCACAACACACGGCAATCTCCCGTCTTAAAACATCTGAATCTGTTGTCTTTTTTGACTATGGAAAATATATTCTCAGCCAAACACAATTCAGAATCGGAGCACGTGGAGGAATTTATGCCGATTTCAATAACTGCATTCACTTGTCTGTTGACCCGAATGCAAGTATTGTTCAAAACCTCGGAAATACAGAAATATCATTAACTTATGCTGCACGTCATCAAAATATTTTCCAAACCGGATGTTCTTCGATGTCGCTGCCAATAGAATTTTGGTACGCAACCTCTAAAGTTCAGAAACCCCAATTCTCACATGGATTAACGTTTGCCGTACAGTCAATGCTTTTTCAATCAAAAATATCTGTCAACGCTGAGGCTTACTACAAAATAATGAAAAATCAGACCGAATATTCCGGCACGTTACTCGACCTTGTTAACACAGATTACGACATCGACAACAATCTTATATCAAGTAAAGGTCATAACTACGGATTTTCAGTGATGATTAATAAACGTACAGGCAAATTCAAAGGCTGGATTGGATACAGTTTCGGACGAGCTTGGCGTAACAGTGAAAATCAAAAAGCAAGTTTTCCGGCGACACACGAACGTCCGCACGAATTAAATATCGTTGCGACATACACACCTTTCAGCAGAATTGATTTCGGTGCAACATTTGTTTTTGCATCGGGTACACCATTTACTTCGCCCGAATATTTTTACTTACTCAACGGCAACCTGATGATGAAGTACGGCGACCACAATGCCAATCGCCTTCGTCCGTACCTACGGTTTGATGCATCAATTAATATCCGTCTGCACCAACATCCAAAATTCAACGACGGCATAAATCTTTCGGTTTATAATCTCAGCGGACGTTCTAACGATATCTTTTACACGCTGAAATATTACAACAACGAATTTAAATATTATCACGTAACATTTTTGGTAAAATTTCTACCAAACATAAGCTATTACATAAAATTTTGAAATCATGTACAAAATATTAATACTAAGCATATTACTAACTTTATTAATCAGCTGCGATCCTGTTGAAACACCTCAATTGGACGACCAAATAACAGTTGAAGGATGGATAGATGAGGGTGGACATCCGATTGTAATGCTCACAAAGGCAATTCTTGTTGACCACACAGCACGCGACGTGTCAAATCTCAGCGATTATATCGTAAAATGGGCGAAAGTAACAATTTCAGACGGAGAACATAGCGAAATTCTTACAGGCAAATACAACCCTCGCTATTATCCGCCATATATCTACACTACAAGCAATATTGTAGGAAAAGCAGGCAAAACATATTCTCTACTCGTTGAATACAAGAACTATACAATAACAGCACTTACTACAATTCCTCATCACGTAGACATCGACACCGCATTTGCAGTACCATCGACTGACTCCACGGATTTTGGAATAAAAATAATTTTCAACGACAACCCTTCAACACATGATTATTACAAGACATTCAGCAACTGCGATTCTACAAGTAATATGTACCTTTCTACAATTATGCAAACCATAGACGACAGCTATTTCTCAAAACCGGAAATTGAAAATATTGTGTACCGAGGACGTTATTTAGACAAAGAATACAAACACGGATTTTCACGAGGTGAAATAGTTATGGTAAAATTATGTCATATCGACAGTATTTCATACGCCATTTGGAAAGATTATGAAAACAGCTTGTCATTCTCTCGCAACCCCATATTGCGTTACAACAACAATATTACAACAAATATCACAGGCGGTCTCGGCTATTGGTGCGGCTACGGTTCAAGCGAAAAAATCATAGAAATAAAATAATCGTGATACTCTTTTTAACTTATAATCTAACAAGTACCATTTGGCGAAGTAAGACATTGCCGTCTGACTTTTGAACCGTTACCCAAAGGCATCAAAGAATTTGACTTCATCGAGGGCAATTTCGAAGGATGTTTCAGAGTGAAAGGAATAAAAGTCACAAAATAAAAATTTACAGATATACTATTCAACTTCAAATCATTAACAACGGAAAACACAAGTTTTGTGTTTTCCGTTGTACATATATAATCTCAAAAAAAAATTTTGACTGAATATCGAGAATAAAGAATTATTCAGACAATTTCTTTGAAATCTCTTCGGGAGAAGGTAACGTTTCTTGGTATTCTTTTGGAAGAGATTGTTTTGCTGTGGAATACTCAGATATGCCTATTGGTGTATTAATTTTTGAAAGAGCATATTTAGCGAGAACGCTGTTTTTTTCTTTGCAAATCAATAGTCCAATTGCGGGATTATCAAGTGGCGTGTTGAGTAAATCATCAACCATTGCAACATATCCTGCGAGTTGTCCGATGTCCGGAAAGTCAAATTCTGTAATTTTAACTTCCACCACACAATAACAATGAAGAGGTATGATGTAAAACAACAAGTCGATGTATTTGTCTTTCCCGCCTACTGAAAGATGGTACTCCTTCCCTACAAATGAAAAACCACGTCCAAGTTCAAGTAGAAAGTCGATTATATTTTTTACAAGTTGTTCTTTCATTGATTGTTCTGTGTACTTTTCCCCCATTTGCAGAAAATCAAAATTGTAAGGGCTTTTGAGCATTTGTTCTGCGAGGTCGCCTTGCGGCTGTGGAAGTGCGCGTTTGAAGTTGCTTTGCGATTTGCCTTGATTTTCAAACAAATCAGTATCCAAGAAATTAAGCAACACTCCTCGCCCCCAATTGTTTTCCAATGTTTTACGAACAAAGAAAAAACCTTTCTCAGCATTTCCTTTCACCTTATTAATTATGTATTCGTGGTGCGACCAAGGTATCGAAAACAATAATTCAAAATCGTCTGCATCATGTAGACGATTTTCAAACATAGGAGAATATAACTCATAAAAATACTTGGTGTATTTCAAGGTCGTTTCAGAAAAGCCTTTTTTGAGGTTTAGTGCGTTACGCAGATCTTGCCCTACTCGTTTGTAAAAATGCGTACCATATTTATTTTCATAATGTCTGTCGCTAATATCTTGACCCACCGACCAATAAAAACGCAGCATATAGTTGTTGACACTTACAGATGCCTTGATTTGACTTTGCCGATAACGTTGGCTCAATTCGGCTATCCAATCGAGATACTCTTTGTCAATGTTATTTTTCTCTACGGGCTTCATACTTGTCGATTTTTTTAATTACCAAAATTACATTATTTTTTTGTATTGACAAAGAAATGGATCAAAAACAAAAATTCATCGCAACATTTTCAATTATACAAAAAAATCGCATTTTCAAAACTACTTAACACAAACTTAATATTAAGAAACTAAAAAAAAATCTAAAAAAATTTGTTAAATACAAGTCTTTTCAATAAATTTGCCACGTATTAATAACAAATATAACTACTATGAAACTTAGACAAATTCTTCCTGTAGCTGCAATTGTAGCTATAGCATCGTTGTCACTTGCATCTTGCAAATCAGGCAACAACAATTCAACAAACGGCGAAAATGCAGGCAACGCAACACCTACTGAACAAACAACAACAACTGCAACACCTGCAAAATCTGCTGATGAAGTAGCTCTCGAAACAGCAAAATCTTTCAAAGGTTGGATTACAGCTATTGAAGGTGATGTTGTAACAATCAAAAACGAAGCTAACGAAGAACTTAAAGTAAAGATTGCTAACGCAGGCGACGAACTTATCGAAGGTGCTCTTATCGAAGTAAAATACGTTGACGCAGAAGACGGTTCTAAGAAAACTGCTACTGACAACGAAAAATCTGTTTCTCTTACCCAAAATTTCAAGAAACTTCTTGGTAAATGGGCAACTGAAGGTGACAAAATCACTTTTGAACTTCGTAAAAGCGGCAAAGTAAAAACTACAATGCCTTCTACAAAATTCAAATCTTGGAGAATCAAAGACGAAAAAACTATCGAATTTGAAATCGCTAACGATAAAGGCGTAATGTTCTCTCCATGGACTGTTGAAACCATCGATGATACAAATCTTATCCTCGTAAACGGTGAAGCAAAAATTCCTATGACACGTAAAGACAGCAACCGCGAATAATCCGGTTTACAACAAATAAAAAATCAAAAGCTCCGTTCTCAAAATTATTTGATAACGGAGCTTTTTTATTTTGGTAAGTTAAATAAATTACTGTCTCAAAGAGACAAAGGTTCATATTTTAAGACAAACCTGCATCTTTAAATTGTTGCTTGAAGATGTTTTCCAAATCGTTTGCCGAACTTACAATCTTTTCGCCATCTTGATTTTCCATGAGTTTCATAGCAAGAGCGTTTGCTGTCTTTTCGCCAAACTTACCGTCAGGATCTGCACCGACATATTCCTGCAATGCAGTAATAGTTTTTGGACCAAGTTTGCCGTCAACCGCGATATTTGCGCCGTTTTGATTTAGGAATGCTTGCAAGGCTGTGATTGTTTTGTTACCAATCATACCGTCTGCCTTAACACCGATTTTTGTCTGAAGTTTTTTGATTACCTCAACATCCAGACCGTAAATTGAAGTGATTTCTGCCATTTTTTGTTAATTATTAAAGTTAAAATTTCATAGGGCTAATATACTTTTTTTTTGTAAACATTATCATTTTTTTCAAAAAAAAATTAAATTTATTTTTATGAATTGGCAACTTATTGTAGGATAAGTTGTTGTTAACATAAATTTGAGGTGAAATTCTCCCGAAAAATTAATTTTTATATAATCATTCGAAATATTTTTCACCTCAAACAGCTCATTTTTTACCTTTGATTATTTTTTTAATTCATCACCGTCAGCCGGCACAAAACCATTTTCGGTAATTGTATAATACAAACCGGACGGACTGTATGCCGATGCTTCCTGCTCGTTGATTTCAATCCACTTACTCCAATTCGTGAGCCGATCGAATTTAAGTTTTTTGTATGTATTATCAAATGTACCGTTCCAAGTACTTTGATCATATTGTATACCATCGTTATTAAAAAATCTCATCGTACCGTCAGCTTCATAGAAAACATAGCCATCCAAAAACGATTCTCCGGTATCTTCATCTTCATCCCAAGAAAAACTTGTAAAATGGTTATTGCAACCGAACAGAATACTTGTACCGATTTTATAACCGTATTTTTCCAATTCACTGCTTGCCTTACGATATACGATGTAACTATCGTAAGCATCTGAAAGTTCTTTTGCAAACGATGAGCTAAATTGCTCGGGAACAGCATCAATAACTTGTTGCGCGAAATAATTCATATCATACAAAGCGTATGCACATTCCATCGGCATTGTTCCGGCAGTAACTTTGTTGATTGCAGCTTTTACTTCGTCGCCGCCATTCTGATATGCGTCAATTAGTTGTTCTGTAAATTCTTTCCATTTATAACCAAAAACATCAATATCAGAAGTGCGAATTACAGAGATGTCAGAATACGGGAAATATTTTTCATTGGTTTCCTCATCTAAATATTCGTCCCAACTTTTTACGGTTGCTTCGCCAAATTTAGAAAGAGCTTTTTCGATATCAGAATTTTTAGCGAGTTCGTTAACAAGCGATACGTAATCGCCACCGGGACCCGGCACGGAGAACGAAGAAAGTACCAAATAATTAGTGATGTCTTTCAATTCATACTGATATTCAATAGTATTCATCAAACAAGCATCAAGATAAATTACTTCCGGACGAATGCCCGCATCTTGTACGGCTTTTACAATTTTTTCGGCTGTAAAATGGTCGTAATATGCACCATCGTCATAAATCAAACCTTTTGAAAGTGTGGGATTTTCCATAGGAAGTTCATCTTCTGGCGAATATCCGCCGCCATGGTCTGAAAGTAAAAGGATGTACTTTTCTGCCGGAGCATTCTTCACTGCCCATTTAATATAATCGGTAAGGGTAGAAGTAGAAGCGATGTCGATGTCTTTTTTGGGCAAAGAGATGTCATCAAGGTCATTGTAAAACATCTCGGAAAAATCTTTTGATGGATCAACTACAAAACGTAATGTAACATGTCCATACTTTTTGACATCTAAATCATCATCAAAATCTTCATCCTCAACAGCTACAGTAAGGCCATCTGTACCTGACATCTTGTACTGTACAACAGCGTGCACCTTATCATAACTTTTTTTATTGCAAAGGAAAAGGTCATTGACGTTACTAAGAATTGAGGCATCAAGGTCGCCGCCGCCGTGTCCGTAGAATATAATAGTATATTCTGATTTTTCAAGCGGTAATGTCTGATTTTCAGGGGTTGGGATTGGTTCATCTGTCGGTTCGTCAGGTGTAATGAGTTCTTCGTCATCACCACAAGACGACATCAAAAACGGCATTGAAATCAACAACGCCACCAAAAACAAATAAAATCTATTCTTTTTCATTATTTAATAATTTTGAGTAAATGATTATTATATTTTTTAATTACAATAAAGGTTATTTTTTGTAAAGAGTTTTATAAAATTTAAAAAGCTAAAAAAATAATCAATTGCAAATATAAGAACATATTGTAAAAATCATAAATTAAATTCAAGTTACGAAATTACTTTTTTTTAAAATCGCCCAAAAAATAATTTATTAACTATTTTGGCGTATTTTTAAAACGAAAAAATAATAAAAATACATAATAAAATCGGTAATTTCGATTTAAAATAAAATCATTTCATACAAAGGATTTAATATAATTTACAGAATTTAAAAAAATAAAATCTAAAAAAAATAATCATAAATATTTGGATTTTAAAAAAAAAGGAGCAATATTTGTGATAAAAAAATAAAACACTTAAAATCACAAATTATGGCTTTATTAGACAAACAACTGCGACAGAACTCATTGTCTTTCAACGTTTCATTGGGTGTTCTAGTAGTAACACTACCCCTTACAATTACACTACTAATTGTATTTATTAAAGTACAGAATGCAGATTATTTTGCAGATGAAATTACTCACAAATACGTTGATATTATGCAAACGTCCGATGCAATGGTCATTGATGTTAACTCAACGTACAAAAACCTCTCACAGTTTGTACAAACCCGACAAACTGAAAACCGTAATGCTATTGTACAAGATATGCGCAAAGCTCAAGAAAAGATTGATGTTTTAAAAAGTTTAATCACCAAAGAAATTGAAACAACAATACAATCTGATTTTCAAACTGTTAAAACAAATTTTGAAGATTTTAAAAAGATTGTAAATTTGGAAGATAACAAGCAAAACAATCTTTCAGAATTATCAGCTCTGCACGAAAAAATTTCTATAACAGCAGCAAAAATTCAAACTTCGGCGGCTACAATAATAAAATCAACATCAGAAACTCTTTCTCAAACCAACGATTCGTGCCAATTTATAATTATAATCGGCATTGTTATCGCGTTTTTGATGTATACGGTTGCATCAAAAGATTTTAAGAAACGAACAATTATACCGCTGAAAGAGGCTATTAAAAACGCCGTACACCTTGCAAAAGGAAATTTAAACATCAAAATCGAAAGGTCAACAAACAAAGATGAAATTGCTACGCTAAATAATGCCGTAGCAGAACTCTCCGAAAACTTAAAAGAAATCGTAAGTGCTGTAAAAAATTGTGCAATAGAAATCGACAATACAAGCAAAGATATGCAAAATGCAAGTCAGCAAATGAGTTCATCAGCAAACGACCAAGCCGCTTCTGCCGAGGAGGTAAGTTCGTCAATAGAAGAGATGTCATCATCGATTCAACAAAATTCTGAAAATGCACACGAAACTCAAAAAATTGCAATCGAAACATCACAAACGATTCAAGAATATAGCGTAACAGCAGAAAAATCAACCCAAGCAATGCGCAATATCGCCGAAAAAATATCAATAATCGATGAAATAGCGTTTCAAACCAATATCTTGGCACTAAACGCCGCAGTAGAAGCAGCACGCGCCGGCGAACACGGAAAAGGATTTGCAGTTGTAGCTGCTGAAGTCAGAAAACTTGCTGAAAGATGCGCTGAAGCTGCTAAAGAAATCGACTTAGTAAGTATCGGAGGTCAAACGGTAGCCAAACAAACCGGAGAGGCTTTGGGCAAGGCTCTTCCGAAAATGAAAAGAACAACAACTTTGGTACAAGAAATTGCAGCATCATGTCAAGAACAAGCTTCCGGCAGTGACCAAATCAACACCGCGGTTCAGAGATTCAACTCTACGACACAATACTTTGCGTCAATCTCTCAAGAAGTTGCTAATAATTCTACAATTCTTTCAGAACAATCTGATAATCTGATGAATATACTTTCGTTTTTCAAACAAGAATAAATTTAATTCAAGTAAAGGAATTAGTTTTTTTACAACGGATTAAATGTCTGAAAATCAAGAAAAAAAAATAAAACGGATGTCTTAAAAAATAATTTTAGGACATCCGTTTTTTTATTTAACAGTTGCTAAATATTGACCAAGGAATACTGTGGAAATTCCTAATACAATACTCAACACGATGTACAAAAATGCAGTCATAAAATTTCCGGATTTTAACAACGTATCAATTTCAAGCGCGAAGGTAGAAAACGTTGTAAAACCGCCACAAATTCCAGTCTTGAGAAACAAAACCAAACGCGGATTCATGTCAGAATTTTTGGTAGCCAATCCCGTTACAAAGCCAATCACTAAGCATCCTAAGATATTAACAATAAATGTTTTAACCGGAAATTGATACGGTTCGCGGATATTTGCCAAGGTAATAAGATAGCGCAACACCGCTCCCAACCCGCCGCCTAAAGCCACAAACAAGAAATTCAACATGTTTTAATTACATTTTTATGATTTGCAATACATCTTTTAATTTCAACGGTTTGCCTTGATACATAATACCATAGCGGAATACTTTGCCCGAAAGTTTTACGATATAATACGCAGAACCTACCAAAATCAACAAACTCAAAAACACTTGCCAAGCCGGAACTTCACCTGAAAGTATTCTCATCGGCATCAACGATGTTGACAATCCCGGAATCATGGATGTTACAATCGAAAACATCGAATCCGGATGACTGGAAATATAAACCAACAACATAAACGGTAATGCGAGGAAAAAGCTCATACCGCTAACAAGATGACCGTAATGTTGCTGACTGTCAGCAAGCGAACCCAACGCGCCGTAAATTGCTGTCATTGTGAAGAATCCGAATATAAAAAATACAAATGTCAAAATCAAAAACCACGGTGACAACAATGTAAAAATTGCATCGAAAGAGTTTCCGGTAAAATAAAGAACAGTCAACATGATAGACACCCAAACCACAAATTGAATAAGTCCGGCAGAACCAATGCCGATAACTTTTCCGGCAAGAAGTTTTTCAGGTTTTACTGATGTTAACAAAACGTCGGCGATTTTAGTGGTTTTGTCTTCCAAAACAGAATTTCCTACAGCTTGCGAAAACATCATAACGCACATCATAATCAAAAACGCCAAGACCTGACCGCAAGTAGTACGCATAAGAAAATTGCCCTTTGCATCGGAATAAGTTGCCTCTCCGGGTTTTTCGTTGTTGATAGTAAAAGTCTTGATATTCGGCACGTTCAAGATTCGCGACATCTGTGCGCTGTCGATTCCGCTGTGTCTGATTTCATGATCACGAATTAAAATTTTCAACAATTCGTTGGTTTCGTTAGACACATACAAATCGATATAATTGTCAGAATAAAAATTATAATTTCCAAGCGAATCATGCTCGATATAGCCGTTTTTTATTTTGCAGAAAATTTCAGAGCGAAACTTTTCTACATCATCAAAAGTCTCAAAAGATAATTTATCGGTATTATAATTTTGTAAAGCCAACAAAATAGAATCGGCATTGTTCTGATTGATACCTACAACATACTTTTTTTCAACATCGTTTTGATCTTTTGTGGTAAGATAATAAACCAAAAAAGAAGATCCCAAAATAAACACCGGTAACATCATAACCGCAATTATGAAGCCTTTGGTTTTAATTATGCGTAAAAACTCAAATTTTATTACATGTTTTAATTTATTCATTTTCTTACAGATTTTTAGTTGTTTGAATATCTTCTGAAGCTGGTTTGCCGGCAATACTTACAAAAATAGAATGAAGTGAAGGATTATCAACTTTCAAGCCGCTGATTTTGCAACCGTTTTCATGAGCTTTGTTAACAATTGTTACAATCAAATTATCAATATCAGTATCCTTTTCAAAGGTGATATTCAATTGGTTACCTCTTGGTTTTACATCGATTATGCCTTTAATTGAATTCAAAAAAGTATAATCACCGTTAAAATCCAGAGTCAACATATTGTTACCGAACTGACTTCGGATGTCGTTGATTGTACCGTCCAAAATCTTGTTTCCGTGATTCAACATTATGATATGATCGCAAATAATTTCAGCGGTTTCCATTACATGAGTAGAAAACAAAATTATTAAACCTTTGTCTTTCAACTCTTTGATTACTTTCATAAGTTCATCGCTGCTCACAGGATCAAGACCGGAAAAAGGTTCATCAAGGAAAATGATTTTGGGAGAGTGCATCACTGCCGAAATGAATTGAATTTTTTGCGACATTCCTTTGGAAAGATTTTCGAGCTTAGAGTTTTTCCACTCCGAAAGTCCAAATTTATTCAACCAATAATCAATCTGTTTGTCGCAATCGGATTTGTTCATGCCTTTCAGTTCACCGAGATAAGTGAGCATGCCGGCAACAGTCTGTTTTTTGTAAAGCCCGCGTTCTTCGGGCAAATAGCCCATCAAATCGGTATCACCGTCGCAAAAAGGTTTGCCGTCAAGCAAGATTTCACCGCTGTCGGGTTTCAAAACATCCATCACGATTCTTATCGTTGTAGATTTACCGGCACCATTCGGACCAATGATTCCAAGAATTTTACCTTCTTCTGCCGTAAACGATAAATCATTAACAGCTAAGAATTTACCGTATCTTTTTGTAATATTTTTTAGTTGTAACATTTTCGATATTATAAATTTTACTTATACTTCTTATCGGGTTGAAACCTCAATTCAATTTTTTTATAAATTCAATGTTTGTTTTACCGTTTCAACCGAAATTTTTAGTTTTTCAGCTATTTGCTCCGGCGATGCGCCAAACTCAGAAAGCATTTGAATTGATGAAACCAACTGACTATCTTTTTCTTGCAATTGACTGTCTTTTTCTTGCAATTGACTGTCTTTTTCTTGCAACTGACTTTGTTGTTCTTGCAATTGACTTTGTTGTTCTTGCAATTGTTGACGACTCTCTTGCAATTGTTGACGGCTTTGTTCTACTAAAAAATGTAACGCTTCATTTTCGTCAGTTACATATTTTACATTTTGAAAATGAATGGACATCTCGTCCTCAATCGTCATTACTTTTCTAACTTCCGG
>JAFXZT010000153.1 GCA_017541145.1 Bacteroidales bacterium
CAGTCTTGGCAAAGATTACGAATATCCGTTGATAAAGGGTCGTACCGTATTTACCGATGAAGACGATAACGTTCTGAATTTCAAGACAAAAAGCGAATTCATCAACGGTATGACATACGATTTGTACATCATTCAAATTCCACATTTGCCAGAACGTCCGAAACGTCCTTTAGAGAAAATGCTTCGCGCTTTCGACCAGCGTTACAAGGTGGAAGGCAATGCAAAATTTGTAGATTTAAACGAAGATGAAGACGATTCTTCCGACTTCAATATTATCCTCAGACGACTTTTTCATGCAACTGTTAACGAGCAACTTCGCGGCGACCTCGACTATGAAGATTCATTAATTCGTCAAGCTTTATGGGAAAAAGCCGAACGCGAAGAACTCGAATATGAACTGAAAGAAAAAAGAAAAGAAATCGAGGCCAGCAAAAAAGAAATCGAAGCAAGCAAAAAAGAAATCGAGGCTGGTAAAAAACAAATTGAGGCCAGTAAAAAAGAAATTGAGGATAGTAAAAAACAAATTGAGGCCAGTAAAAAAGAAATCGAGGCCAAAGACAAAGAAATTGAAGCCAAAGGCTCACAACTTGCAGCATCAATAAAAATGCTGTCATCTTTAGGTGTTGATCATACGCAAATAGCCAAAACACTAAAAATTTCTATTGAAGAAGTTAATAAGGTGTTACAATGAAAGGTTTCCACATAGAAATTTTGACAAATCTACTTTTACATAGGAACCGAGAATGGCGTTTTGAGGGATTAGTATGCACACCTCTCAACTCTACAGCTGTATTTCTGAAATAAGGAAATGCAACAAAACACAACTGAACAAACAACGAAATTGCTACAAACAGTAAGGAAAAATTAGAAGGTTAGTTTTCTCTTGCATTTACTAAAATCCATATATTCAGTATTTTCCGTAGATTAAAAAATATAGAAAAACTCAATTTGCTCCAACACCAAAAGGCATAAAAAAAAAAAATCCTTGAGATTATTTAAACCTCAAGGATTAGTGCCCCAGACAAGACTTGAACTTGCACCCACTATACGTGGACATGCCCCTCAAACATGCGCGTCTACCAATTCCGCCACCAGGGCTTTTCTTTAAAAGACAGTGCAAAGGTATAGGCATTTGAGTTAACTTCCAAATTTTTTTGAATATTTTTTCAAAAAAAAGTGCAAGCTGTTAGACTTCATCAATTTGCAGAGGCAATAATTTCGTATTATTTCTGGTAATATTCAATGCGTCGCTCTTGAATTACATCCGAATACGATCTTTTAAGCCAATTTCCATGAGAATCGGTGTCGAGATAATTTATCACAAAAGGTCCTTCAATTGATTCGTCACCATTAGTTTCTTGCAAAATCAAAACTTGCGGCTCATAATTGTTGTTGAACGAATACTGAAGCTCACACGAAAAATTATCTTTGGTTTGTAACTGACTTTTCAAAAACAGATGTTGGGTATCGTAAGTAAATGAATTTCTGTCATGTACTCCGTCTTCTACACTTATAATAAAACCGTCTTGATTTCTTTTAACTTTGTTTTCCGGAACATCACTTTTGGTGTTTGCAACAAATTTTGTCAGATTGCCATTTTCATCAAAATAAAAAGCACGGTAATCAGAATTGCGGCTGTCACTGTAAATTACACTGCGAACATCACCGCAAACTTCTGCAAATGCGAGATCTTTGGTTCGATAATTTTTGTTAACATAATCTGCTACTTTCTGTTTATTATTGTCCCAATCATCAATAATCCATTGATTATCATCAAATTTTAATTTTATTTCATGAGTATCTTTCTCGATGTCGGAATGATAATATTCAAACTTTTCGTAAGCTGAAGATTTTTCAACACGAGTTTCCAACGGTACGATTTTATGTTTCTTTGCCATACAATCGCCGTTGCCTTCTATAAAATAAAACAAAAATTCTTCATCTCCAATCATATCGTCAAACATCGGCGGAATGGAGAATGCTTTTTCCAAACAACTATAATAATCTTCTGTGAAATAAGGTTTTACTTCAGGTTTCAACTTGTGATCGGGAATATATTTCACCAACACCTCTACCCTATTGTTTATGAATTGCAGTGTATGAGTAGTATCTACTGATTGATTTTCAGGAACAACTGTCTGGGTATCAACTTTCTGAGAATTTGTAACTGCACCGCCGCACGAAATCAAAATTGTCAACGGTAACATGTAAAATGCAGATAATTTATTGTACATATTTTTTAGTATTTTATTTGACTTATTTCTGTAACTTCAAAAAATTTCGACGCGAAGTTAACAATTTTTACCGATATATAATTACATAAAAAAACCTGCATACTTCACAGTCGCAGGTATTTGAATCATAATAAATAAATAAAATTTTGATTTTGTAGAAATTTACCTAATTACCAATTTTTAATTTTTGTAGAATCCAATACTTACATAAAATAACACTAAAAAAATCTCTTCCAATTACACCATCGGTTTTTCGTTAGCCGACAATGCAAAAATACGACTAATGTTTTTTTTCACAACAATTTACAACTAAAATCCAACAAAAAAATTACGCACTCGTTTGCGGTAACGGTTGCAAAACTTTTTTTTCAACTTTTATTTTCCAATATCAGTAATAATACTTACCTTTAAGCGAATTTTTCGATAAATGGATTGTCAAAATAACACTAAAATATAACTATTAAAAAAAAGACTTTGTATTATAACTACTTCTAATATTATGACGAACAAAAGGCAAGCAACGATAAAAGACATCGCAAAAAGACTTGGGCTCTCTGCTTCTACAGTTTCCCGTGCGCTAAAAGACCATCCGGATATCAGCCTCGAAACCAAAGATGCTGTAAAAAAAACTGCTGAAGAACTTGATTATCAACCTAATGCTTTGGCATTGGGACTTCATAATCAAAAGAGTAATATTATAGGTGTAATAATTCCGCAAATTATTCACTACTTTTTTTCGGCAGTAATCAGCGGCATTGAACGCGAAGCTAGAAAAAAAGGTTACAATGTAATTATCTGTCAGAGCGACGAAAGCATGGAACGTGAAATAGAAAACATCAAGGCTTTGGTATCGCTACGTGTAGACGGATTTTTGATTTGTATCACCAAAGAGACCAAGGATTATGCTCATTTTCAAAAACTTATGAGTAGAAATGTACCTGTAGTATTTTTCGACCGTCCTCCCGAGGGATTTGCTTGCGACAGATGTATCATCGACGATTATGCTGCGGCGTATCAGGCTGCGGAACACCTTGTAAAACTTGGTAAAAAGAAAATTTTCCATTTTGCCGGTCCCGACAATGTAAGAATCGGTAAAGACCGCAGACGGGGTTTTGTAGACTGTATGAAACGCAACGGAATAAAAGTAGACGAAAACACTGTATTTAAATGCGACTCAAAAGAAGAAGCTAAAGATTTGATTGACAATCTAATAAAAGACAAAAATATTCCCGACGGAATTTTCTGTTGCAACGATACAACGGCAGTGGCTACAATAAACGCACTGGCAAAATATAATATAAAAGTGCCGGATCAGGTGGCTGTAGAAGGATTTTCAAATGATTTGATTTCGCAACTTTATACACCGTCGCTTACTACGATAGATCAAAACGGCGGACTTGTAGGCGAAAAAGCATTCGGTTTGCTGCTCAAAAGAATAGAATCTCAGGATTTTACTTCGTATCAAACTGTAATAGTACCTACAAAATTGATTGTAAGAGAGTCAACAATCGGCGACATCGAATAGTAAGAAATAATAAAAAATGCAATTGCAAACGTTTGAAAAACAACGAAAGGCTAAAAAATTTATAAAATTGTGATTTTTTTGTTTTAAACTATTGCAAGATAATATTTTTTAGCCTATATTTGCAGTAATAAAATCTCCAAAACAATCTCTTCTAAGATATACCATTAAAGTTTTTAGTAGTCGGTGCACATATATATTTTGTAAAAAAATAAAAATTATAATAAAAATAAAAAGCATCGAATATGACTAAAAAACCAAAACTAAGTTTTTGGCAAATCTGGAACTTAAGTTTCGGATTTTTGGGCGTACAATTTGGATTTGCGCTTCAGAATGCCAATGTAAGCAGAATATTATCAAATTTAGGAGCAGACCCCAACAATTTGTCTTTGTTTTGGTTGGCGGCACCAATCATGGGACTTATCGTACAACCGATAGTTGGAGGCGCATCCGACCATACTTGGAACCGACTCGGTAGAAGATTTCCTTATATCCTCGGCGGTGCAATTATATCGGTACTCGCGATGTTTTTCATGCCGAACTCTGCTATCGTAACTGCAATAATGCCTCCGTTGGTATTCGGAGCGATAATGATGGCTTTGATGGACGGAAGTTTCAATGTAACATTCCAACCGTTCAGAAGCTTGGTTTCGGATATGCTTCCCGAAGAACAAAAAAATGTCGGCTACTCAATCCAAAGTTTTCTTATCAATGTAGGTTCGGTATTGGGTTCTGTTTTACCGTACATCCTTACCAACTGGTTTGGCGTAAACAACACCGCAGCCGAGGGTCACGTACCGGATTCCGTAATTTGGAGTTTCTATATCGGCGGCGCAGTTTTGATGTTGACAGTACTCGTTACCATTTTCACCACCAAAGAATACACACCGGAGCAAATGAAAGAGTTTGCGACTGAAAACAATGAAGAGAAATCTCAATCAGAAAACAAGAGCGAAGGTTTGATTTCTCTTATCAAAAACGCACCGAAAATCATGTGGCAACTCGCTGTTGTACAGTTTTTTGCATGGTTCGCATTATATTTGATGTGGACTTATACCACTTCTGCCGTAGCTCAACACTATTGGGGCACAGAGATTTCGGATACCAAATCAGAAGCATTCAACGAAGCCGGCAACTGGGTAGGAATTATATTCGGAGCTTACGGCGTATTTGCAGCACTTTTTGCATTGTGCATGCCAAAACTTATCAAATTGTTTAGCCGCAAAATCGTTTACGCAGCAGCCTTAGCCTGTGGCGGACTCGGTTTTATTTCAATGATAATTTTCACTGATCCAAACATGTTAATTATTAGCATGATAGGAATCGGTATCGCATGGGCTGCAATTCTTGCACTTCCGTTTGCAATACTTTCAAGCTCGCTCCCTCAAGAAAAAACCGGAGTTTACCTCGGAATTTTCAACTTCACAGTATCAGTACCGCAAATTGTAAGCGGACTTGTTGGCGGTGTAATTTTGAAATACGCATTCAACAGCCAATCAATTAAAATACTCGTATTGTGCGGAGTATCAATGATTTTGGGCAGTATATTTGCGTTGACTCTCAAGGATAAACAAAATCAAGAATCAGAAAAATCGAAATAATTAAAAATTAAAAAAATTCATATAAACTATTATTTATCAAACAGAATTATTGAATAAACAATGATAACAGCATGTATATTTGATTTGGACGGAGTATTAGTAGACTCGGCAAAATATCACTATCTCGCATGGAAAGCACTTGCAGACAAACTCGGTTTTGAATTTACTGAAAAACACAACGAACGTCTCAAAGGTGTATCAAGAATGAAATCTCTTGAAATTCTTCTTGAAGTAGGCGGAATAACGATGACTCAAGAAGAAAAAGAAAAAGCTGCAACCGAAAAAAACGAACTCTACAGAAGCTATATTTCCAAGATGACTCCCGACGAAATTCTTCCCGGAGTAGAAACTTTTTTGAAAGAGATTAAAGCATTGGGAATCAAAACTTCAATAGGTTCGGCCAGCAAAAATACTTCGCTGATAATGGAACGTACCGGACTCAGCAAATATTTTGACGCGGTAGCTGACGGAACAATGGTAACAAAAGCAAAACCCGATCCTGAAGTTTTCTTGAAAGGTGCAGAACTTTTGAATACCGATCCGAAAGAATGTGTGGTTTTTGAAGACGCAGAAGCCGGAGTAGAAGCCGCTCATAATGCAGGAATGAGAGCCGTAGGAATCGGTTCTACAAGTACTTTGGGCAAAGCAGAAATCGTAATTCCGGGCTTTACTGGTTTTGATTTCAAAACTTTGAAAGATAAAATTGATTAACAAATAACTCAAAAAATATTCTTCAGACAATGAAAAACTATATCAAATACGATCCGTGGAAAATAATTGAGGATTCTTATAATCCGGAATACAACAAAATTTCCGAAAGTATCTGTTCTCTCGGAAACGGCAAAGGCGGACAACGCGCCAATTTTGAAGAAACATTCACAGGCAAAACATTGCAAGGAAGCTATGTTTCAGGCGTTTACTATCCTGACAAAACAAGAGTCGGCTGGTGGAAAAACGGTTATCCTGAATATTTTGCCAAAATGCTGAATGCGCCGTCATGGATTGGAATAAAAATCAATATCGAAGGCGAAGAACTTGATTTGGCAAAATGTCTCGTAAGCCAATTTTCAAGAGTTTTGGATATGAAACGTGGCGTATTGGAACGTCATTTTGTAGCTACAACCAACAGCGGCAAAAAAGTAGAAGTAAATTCTACAAGATTTTTATCAATTGTAAGAGACGAAATCGGAGCTATAAAATACAGTATCAAACCTCTGAATTTCAGCAGCAAAGCAACAATTACCTGCGATGTTGACGCTGATATCAAAAACGAGGATTCAAACTACGACGAAAAATTCTGGATAGAAATCAACAAAGATGCTGACAAAAATATTTTTGTAACAGCCGAAACCAAGAAAACACAATTCAGAGTTTGTACCGCAATTTTCAACAAATTCAGCAGCGAACCGATTTCGCAACAATCCATTGTTAAAGAAAAATATGCCGGCAAAATTTACACTGTAAATTTATCTGAAAATCAAGAATTTACAATTTACAAATACGCCGCAATAACTTCTACGATGTATTACACCGAAAACGAAATCGAAAGTAAAACAATCGAAGAACTCAACCAAGCAGCCTCTGACGGTTTCAACCTTTTGCTTGATGAACAAGTAAAGGCATGGGACGAAAAATGGAAGGAATCAGACATCATAATTGACGGCGATGTTGCTGCTCAACAAGGTATCAGATTCAATATCTTCCAACTCAACCAAACTTACACCGGACGCGACGAACGATTGAATATCGGTCCCAAAGGCTTTACCGGTGAAAAATACGGCGGTACAACTTATTGGGACACAGAAGCTTATTGTTTACCGTTTTACTTAGCAACAGCTGACAAAAAAGTTGCACATTCGTTGTTGGTTTACCGTTGGAAACACTTACAAAAGGCAATCGAAAATGCAAAAAAACTCGGCTTCACAAACGGTGCAGCCCTCTACCCTATGGTAACAATCAACGGCGAAGAATGTCACAACGAATGGGAAATTACATTTGAGGAAATTCACCGCAACGCTGCAATTGCCAATGCTGTAAGGATTTACGTAGATTATACCGGCGAAAAGAAATATCTTGCAGATTACGGTTTGGAAGTTCTTATCGGAATTTCAAGATTTTGGGCTCAACGCGTAAACTGGAGCGAAGACAAACAAAAATATGTAATGCTCGGTGTTACAGGTCCTAACGAATACGAAAACAATGTCAATAACAACTGGTACACTTCATATTCAGCAGTTCAGAACTTGAAATATACCATTTTTGCAATCAATTTTGTAAAAGAAAATTATGCTACAGACTGGAAACGTATTCAAGAAGTAACAAAATTCGATGAAAAAGAAATCGAAAAATGGAATGATATCATCCTCAAGATGTATCTCGGTTACGACGAAAAACGCGGAGTTTTCATTCAGAACGACGGTTTCATGGACAAAGAATTGATTCCGGTTTCTCAACTTTCCGAATCTCAACGTCCTATCAATCAGCATTGGAGTTGGGACAGAATATTACGAAGCTGTTACATAAAACAAGCCGACGTTTTGCAAGGTATTTATTTCTTTGAACATCAATTTGATAACGATACAATCAAACGCAATTTTGAATTTTACGAACAATTTACTGTTCACGAAAGTTCGTTATCAAGCTGCATTCACAATATTTTGGCGGCAAAAGTCGGATTGTACGACAAAGCTTATCAGTTTTATCTGAATGCCAGCCGTTTGGATTTGGACGATTACAACAACGATACTTGCGACGGTTGCCATATCACCTCAATGGGCGGCACTTGGATGACAATAGTTCAAGGATTCGGCGGCATGAGAGTAAAAGACGGAATGTTATCGTTTAACCCGATAATTCCGGAAAAATGGAACAAATACGCTTTCAAAATCCGTCACAAAGACAATATCTTGAAAATTGAAGTTGAAAAGAATAGTGTCAACATCGAAAACATCGGTGACAACCCGGCAAAAGTTCTAATCAAAGGCAATGAGGTTGAAATAAAACCTCACTCTGAAACGAAAACAAAGATGTAACATCTAATCCAACCGCTATCCTTTTTTAGGGTAGCGGTTTTGTTTTATACTAACTTTTTATTTCTCAATTACAACAAACTATAAATTGCAATCGTTTGCACATTTTTAATATTCGTTTTTACAGTAAAAATTAGTTACTTCCGAGATTTTTTCACTAAAATTGCAATTAGTTAATAATTTTAAAATCCGATAGTTATGAAAAGACTCTTTTACACCTTATTGATAATTTTTGCCGCCGTTTCGTTTTCGTGCGGACAAATTATAGAATGTAATCCGGAATTTCCAAATATCAATTCCAACGATATTGTAATCACGTTTCATGCTGATAAAGGTTCGGGCGGTTTGAAAAATTTTTCCGGCGATATTTATGCTCATACCGGCGTAATCCTAAAAGGCGGCAGCGATTCCGATTGGAAATATGTCGTTGCAGACTGGAATAAAAATGTTGAAAAATGTAAACTTACTAAGACCGATGCAAATACCTATACTTTGAATATCGGCAATATCAAATCATTTTACAATCTAAAAGATGATGACGCCGAAAAAGTTGAAAAACTGGCTTTTGTATTCCGCTCGTCAGACGGTAAAAAAGAAGGTAAAGAAACAGGCGGTAAAAATATTTTTCAAGAAATTTACGAAGCCAACAAACTAAATATCAGCATATTATCACCATCACAATCGCCATATTTTGTAGACCCGAATCAGCAGATTACAATTTCGGTAGCGATTTCTGAGCCGGCAATTATTACGTATAGTGTTGACAATGAAACTGTTAAAAAAGAAACACAAGAAAAGACAAACTCATCTTATTCTATTTCAGCACTTTCTAACGGTATTCACACAATAACAATTACAGCCGAAACTGCCGACAATTCTGCTACTGCAACTTCTCAATATATCGTAAGACAAAATGCAGAAACCGCAGAAATGCCAAAAGATTTGCGCCGTGGTGTTAACAAAATTTCTGACAATTCTGCAACTTTTGTTCTCTTTGCTCCAAACAAATCTTCGGCTTACGTTATCGGAGATTTCAACAATTGGAATATTGACAATCAGTCAGTTATGAAAAAAAACGGTGATTATTTTTTCTGTACAATCAGCGGTTTGGACAAAGACAAAGAATACGCTTATCAATACATCGTTGACGAAAATATCAGAATTGCAGACCCTTACACCGAAAAAATTCTCGATCCCGACAACGACAAATATATTTCTAACTCAGTGTATCCGAATTTGAAATCTTATCCCGAAAACAAAACCACGGGAATAGTTTCAACTTTTACTCTAAACAAAAATCAATACGACTGGTCAGTTAAAAATTTTAAAACTCCATCAGCCAAAGACCTTGTAATTTACGAACTTTTGATTAGAGATTTTTCAACGGAAGGTACTGTAAAAGCCGTAACTCAAAATCTTGATTATCTGGAGAAATTGGGTGTTAATGCAATAGAACTTATGCCGTTTTCAGAATTTGAAGGCAACGACAGTTGGGGCTATAATCCGTCGTATTATTTTGCTGCCGACAAGGCTTACGGCACTGCTGACGATTACAAAGAATTTATAGATGAATGTCACAAACGCGGAATTGCAGTAATTCAAGACATCGTTTTGAATCATGCGTTCGGTTCATGTCCGTTCGTAAAGATGTATTACAACGAATCAACATACAAAGTAACGTCCGAAAATCCGTGGTTTAATGTAGAATCGCCAAATACGCTTTACTCTTGGGGTTACGATTTCAATCACGAAAGCGAGGAAACTCAAAAGTTGGTAGACTCTGTAATGTCTTATTGGATAAGCGAATACAATATTGACGGTTTCCGTTTTGACTTTACAAAGGGTTTTACAAACAAGCCTGCAAGTACCGATGCTCAATGCTCGGCTTACGATGAATCGCGAATTACAATTCTAAAACGTATTTACAACACAATAAAATCATACAAATCAGACGCTTACATGATTTGCGAGCATCTTACAGACAACAGCGAAGAAAAAGTACTTGCCAACCACGGAATTATGCTTTGGGGCAATCTCAACTGGGCATTTTGTCAATCCGGCATGGGCTACGGCGACGGTAGCAGCATTTCATGGGGAAATTATCTAAACCGCGGTTTTGAACTTCCGGCACTTATAACTTACGCTGAAAGTCACGACGAAGAACGTATGATGTACAAATGTTTACAATACGGCAACACAGCTTCGGGATACAGCGTAAAAAATTTGGAAACTGCTTTGGAACGCATGAAAGGTACTGCAACAATGCTGCTTGCAACTCCCGGACCTAAAATGATTTGGCAATTTGGCGAGTTAGGATACGACTATTCAATCAATTACGACATCACAGCCAACGCCGTTAACGACAGTTACAGAACAAACAGAAAACCTGTTCCGGAAGGATATTTGGACGTAGATTCACGAAAATCGTTGTACAATTTTTATAGCAACCTCAACAAACTTCGTAAAACCAACGATGCAATGCTAAACGGAACTTCAAAACTTGAAGAAGAGTATAACGGATTATTGAAAAAAGTATACAGAAAATCACAAAATGCGAATTTGATTTTTGTAACAAATTTCAATACAACCAACAGCAATACAACCATAAAATTTGCTCATACCGGCACATGGTACAATATATGCAGCGGCGAATCGTTAACTGTTTCAAGTTCAGAAGTTAACATCGAAATAAAAGCCGGCGAAACAATCATTTATTCCGACCAAGAAACGGATATTATGACTGCCACAACAGATGTAATTCCCGAAAAAATTGTAGCTGACATCAAAATATATCCGAATCCGTGTAGCGAATATATTACAGTTTCTACCGACAACAAAATTGACAAAATTACGATATTAAATTCCAACGGACAGCAAGTAAAGACTTTACAACCCGATCAAAATATTATTAATGTTTCGGATTTAAAATGCGGAGTATATTTGATTCATCTAAAATCCGGCAATCTCAATTTTGTAAAAAAGGTTATTAAAAATTAGTTTTTCAAAAAGGATTATCCAACGAGCGGATAATCCTTTTTTTTTTTATATTTTTTAATTGCTAATTTTGCAAAAAACTACAAGAATTAGCAAGATTTCTTTGTTACAACATGTTTGCTAATTTTTGACTATCGCCCTAATTTGTATTTTCACGACCCAATATCGTTATTTATTATTTTCCATCATTTTTTGTCTGTGTTGAACTCTAGCTTTTGTTAAGGCGCGTTGTTTTTCTTCCTCTGACCAATTAGGATCGATATAAACTTTTATTGTACCCGAATATCCGCGCTTATATTTTTCGGGAAGATCTGAGTTAGAATTACTTAAAGCAATTTTGCCTCTTCCGTTACATCTTGTACAATTCCATACAAGTTTACCATTACCGCTACATGTCATGCAACGATTGAAACCTGTAGCATCACACGAAGTACAATTGATAAAACCTTCTGAATTGCAACGTTCGCAATTTAGATTACCTTCATCGTTGCAATAATTGCAATTTTCGGAATTGAGACCGTGACAATGAGTACAACGCAAAAATCCCGAACCGCCACAAAAGGTACAACGAATTTGTTTTTTGCCGTAACAAAGCGAACATTCACGATTGCCTGTGCCGTGACACGAACTGCACTCGTTTGCAATTTTTCCTGAACCATGACAATCGTCACAATCCGTTTGCGCTTTTACATCAAATGTCATCATCGTAAAAAACGCAATTAAAAGTAGTAGCTGTTTCATAATCTGTAGAATAAAAAAGGTTCAAAAAAAATAGTACTACTAATACGATTTAATACAAAAAGATGTTGTAAAAATTTAGTTAAAAAACATTATTAAGTTGCAAACGTTTGCACATTTTTTTTAACTGTTTTGTATTTAAAAATCACGCTTTTATCGGGATAATTTCATAAAATTGCAAAAAACAAAAAGCTACTAAAAACCATGAAAAAATTATTGTATTTATTATTGTCGGCGGCAATGGTTTCGTGCGGCAATGTTAACGAAAAAACTGCCGAAATTTCTACAGAAAATGTCAACGGCAAAGACAATATTTACGAAGTAAATATCCGTCAATACACTCAAGAAGGAACATTCAAAGCATTTGAAGACAATCATCTCGAACGTTTAAAAGAGCAGAATGTTGATATTTTGTGGCTTATGCCGATTTTTCCGATTAGCGAGGAAGGCAGAAAAGGTACGCTCGGAAGTTATTATGCCGTAAAAAATTACACCGAAGTAAATCCTGAATTTGGAACTCTCAACGACTTGCAAAACCTTGTAAATCATGCTCATAAACTCGGCATGAAAGTTATTTTGGACTGGGTTGCAAATCATACGGGAAAGGATAACGTTTGGACAAAAGAGCACAAGGATTTTTACAATCTTGATTCATTGGGAAATCCGGCAATCCCCGAAGGCACGGATTGGGACGATGTTGCAGACCTCAATTACGACAATCCTCAAATGCGTAAAGCAATGATTGAGGCAATGAAATTTTGGCTCAAAAATGCTGACATCGACGGTTTCAGATGTGATGTAGCGGGCATGGTTCCGACCGATTTTTGGGTAGAATGCCGCAAAGAATTAGAAACGGTTAAAAAGCCTATTTTCATGCTTGCCGAAGATGACAAACCCGAAATTCACAAGGCTTTTGACGCAAGTTATAATTGGAAACTTCACCACGTTTTAAACAAAATTGCTCAGGGCAAAAACACCGCTGACAGTTTGGCTGCACTCATTTTGAAAGAAGAAAAAGATTTTCAGAAAAATGATATTTTAATGAATTTCACCTCCAATCACGACGAAAATTCTTGGAGCAAATCCGAATACGACCGTATGGGTGATTATGTTAAATCAATGGCGGTTTTAACATATTTTCTTCCCGGAATGCCGCTTTGTTATTCGGGACAAGAGGCGGCAAACCGAAAAGCTTTGGAATTTTTTGAAAAAGATGTAATTGACTTTTCAAATGTACCGTTGAAAGATTTTTATGCAGAATTGAATAAGACAAAACATTCACATTCAGCACTTTGGAACAACGACATAAAAATCATCAGCAGCAACGACAATGTTTTCGTTTTTGAAAGACAAAGTAAAGACGAAAAGATTCTTTGTATCTTCAACTTCAACGAAGGCGAAAAAGAAGTGTCGTTGGAAGGCGGCAAAAATATTAAAGTAGAAGGTAAAGGTTACAAAATAATGTTTGAATAGTTGAATTTTCAACAAAATCACAAAAATAAGAAATTGTCTAAAAAGAAACCCAAAAAGTTCCTTTTTAGACAATTTCTTTTTATATTTACCTCTGCAATGTGCAAAACCGCAATCTTAACCAAAACATTTTTTGGCAAACCCTGCTTGTCTGAGCGGCGGGCGGTTTCGGAGATTATTTCTGTGGAAATACCGCAATGGGTGTTACCTTTTGCAACATTTAGACGTAGTACAATAAGATTAGTTTCATCAAAATTATATGCGTAGATTATTATTTTTAGCATTAATTGTCTTTTTTGACAATTAATGTTTTTTCTCAAAATTTTCGGAATTTTAATTCTGAATATGTAGTTTTCACAGAACAAATTGATTCGATAATACTGAAAAAACATCTTCAATATTTTGTTAGATGCGACCAAATCAATGGTTTTTACCCCACTTTTGGTCGCATCTAATAAAAATTATATTTTTTTTGCACGAAATCATTTTTTTTTACTTTTACACTAAAAATATTGGGCGTTTATTTACGCTATTAGTTTTTGACGCACTGAAACTTCGCAACTTTCACTGAAATAGTCAGAAACAATAGCAACGATAAACGCCGTGGGTAGATAATGCAGGAACGCAATTTTTTTGTGTGTCTTTGTTATACTTACGGCGTGAGGATTCGTTGCTTGTTTCTCTATTTCAGGTAATGCGAAGACCTCAGTGCGTGGAAACGAGCAGAATATGGATTCCACGCTTATTTTTTTTCAAGTCTGAAATCGGAATCTAATCGGACACAAAAACTTTCTTGTCAAAATATGTGCATACATGTCGGACAAATGATACAACAACGTTTGAAACAACAAGGGCAAAGCGTTACATGGTTTGCAAAACAATTATGTTGTAACCGCACTAATATTTATAATATTTTCAAGAAAGAAAACGTTGATACAGAACTACTTAAACATATTTGTATCATTCTTAATTACAACTTTTTTCAAGATATGGCGGACAATATAAAACTATCAGAAAAATAAAATTTATCCTCATACCATTTTGCGGGATTGTTTTTGATGTATTCGGTAATTGTAACGTGCATATCAGAATCCCTGATAATTGAATCATAATAATCTCGTTGCCATAATTTTTGGTCAAAGCGTTTCCAACCGTATGCTTTTACACCTTTTATATAATCGTTTGTTGTCATTGTTTTAAACCATCTGACAATATCGCCGATTAAATTATCTGTTTTTTCAAAAATATGTATTATGCAATGAAAATGATTTGGCATTACAACATAATCTAAACAATTAATATTATGATATTTAGACGATAATTCATTATACCATTTTTCAACCATTTTACCGGCATCATTCAAAAACATTGTTTTATCAGCGATATATCCGAACATATTTTCACGGTTTTGACAACAAATTGTCAAAAAATACAATCCACGTTGTCCGTAATCGTAATTTTTCAAACGGTGGCTTTGACGGTTATACATCATATTGTCATTTTTTTCAAAAGTATGAAAATGGATTTAAATTTCCAAATATTTTTTGCGTCATAATTTTTTTTCGTTTTATGACGGATACATTGATTTTGTTTTGGGCGGACACTTCGAGGCGTAATTTGAATCAAGGCGTATACATTTGTGTCGTAATTCGGGTCAGGGCGAACACATAGGTCCGCCCCTACAAATTGCCTTCTTTTTTTGTGGAGGACGGCGGACGGACAGAGCGGGAGGCGGCTTTGCCGCCTCCCGCTCTGTCCGCCCGCCGCCCATTCTCTCTCCTCCGTATACACATTGGATATTTGTAGGGGCGAACCTATGTGTTCGCCATCACCTATGTGTTCGCCATCACCTCCAAACAAATGTGTCTACAAATTCGTAACATTTTTGTCGAAATATTGGAGACGGTGTTTTCTTGTTAGGGGAAAATTTTGTGCATTGTTTTGTCAAACAATCTTAAATCAAAAAAATGATGAAACAAATGAACAAATTTATCGGCAAATTGCTTGTTTTGGCAGTTTTGCTTTCGTTGAGCGTTAATTTGTTTGCTTAACAATATGAAAAAGGACTTGTAAAAGTTCGCCAATATGATGGCATTTATGTCTTTTGTGATAATGAACCTATTAGCGAATATGAAATTGTTAATAGAATGCAAATAAAACTTGCATGGTCAGGACATTATACTGAAATTAGAAAAAGATTTCTAAAAGAAGCCAAATCATATCCGATGGCACAAGCAATTGTACTTGCTGACGGTGGTAGAGCAATTGCAATTAAGTTTAAAGATTCTAATGATGAGAATATTGATATTGCCCGTGCAACAAAAGAAAACGGTGTATACATTTTCACGGATTGTACTCCGCTTTCAGAATATGAAGTTCTTGGAGAGAAGAAAGTTGCCTCAACAGCAAGAGCCGCAATGGGAATGTCAGTTTCATATACCACAGTGAAAGAAAAATTGACAAAAAAAGCCGTTAAAGAATATCCGAATGCGTCAGGCATTCTTTTGGATTTCGGTGGTGTATCAGATAAAACAGAAATTATAAAATTCAAATAAACTTATCAAAAAATGAAAAAGTAAAGTTTTTGTTCGCCATGTTACTTATGGTAACGGCGTTAGGATTCACCGCTTGTAGCGATGACGATGAAGGCAAATTAGTTTCGTTTGCCTCAGAACTCTCTGAACTTGGTGATGCTCTCGGCATGGAATTTAAGGAAAGTGATTTTCAATATAAAGGTACGGCAACCGTTTCAAAAAGCGGTGATAACAAAATCCTTATAAAAGAAGACGGTACTGACGGTGCCCAATGGATTTTGAACAACATCAGAGAAGCCTCAAACGGTTTTGTTTTCGATGTTGATGCAACAACCGTTGATGATGTTAAATTTACGAATTATTCAGGTTATCATCTTGAAGGTGAAACCAAAACATACGGCGGCGGTTATATTTCAACAAATAAGAAATTAGAATTCTACATTTATTCTACGATGGAAGAAGTTTTGGACGCGGCTCTTGATGAAGAAACGGAAGATGCTTTGGTAGACCTTCTTATCGCCGGTGGTTACACCGCTGAAGATGCAAAAGAAGATGCTAAACAAAAAGTTGTTTTTGAATTTACTCTTACAAAAAAATAAAATTCAAAAAAATAAATCCGACAAATTATTTTATTGTTACGCGGTTTTGGTTCTTGAAATCAAAAACCGCTTTTTTTCGCAATCGTTTGCGCATTTTCCTGTTTTAATTCTTAACAAAATATTATGCTTTTAGTCCTAAAAAAATTAAATTTGCAACTATAAACATAATATTAAGAATAAGACATGCAAAAAAAAATTTTTGCTGCGTTGTTAGCGGCAGCATCGCTCAACGTCAGCGCACAAAACTTAAAAGTTCAGCCTGAATTTTGGTATTCGGGATTCAAAAATCCTGAAGTTCAGGTTTTAATTTACGGTGATAACATCAGCCGTTCAAAAGCCTCTATCACAGCCAAAGAAGCAAAACTGCTTAGCGAACAAAGGGTTCAGAACAAAAATTATCTGTTCTTAAACTTGAAAGCCGGCGGTGCTGAAAAATTTGAAATCATATTGCAGGATTCCACTTCAAAAAAGAAAAAGCCGGTAAAAATCGCTTACGAAATCAAAGAACGCACAAAACGCAGTTACGGTTTTTCCGACAAGGATTTGATGTGCCTTATTATGCCCGACAGATTTGCTAACGGCGATGTTAACAACGATAATATGCCGGGAATGTTGGAAAAAGCAAACAATTCTGACCCGAACGGCAGACACGGCGGCGACCTCAAAGGTATTGAAGACCACGTTGATTATCTCAGAGACCTTGGTCTTACAGCCGTTTGGTTAAATCCTGTTTTGGAAAATAATATGCCCGCATATTCGTATCACGGCTATGCAGTAACAGATTTTTATAAAGTTGACGCCCGTTTCGGCACCAACGAAGATTACAAACGTCTTTCCGAAAAACTCCATCAAAACGGCATAAAACTCGTTATGGATATGATTTTCAACCATTGCGGAAGCAACAATTTCTTGTACAAAGACGTGCCGGATTCTACATGGTTTCATTTTTGGAAAGAGGGTTATACACCTTCTAATTATAGAGGAACGGCTTGTTTTGACCCGCACGTTTCAAAAAGCGATTACAAGAAGATGGACGAAGGTTGGTTCGACAAGACAATGCCCGACATCAATCAGAAAAACGAGATGTTCTTAACCTATTTGATTCAAAATTCGATGTGGTGGGCAGAATATGTCGGCTTAGACGGTATCAGAATGGACACTTATCCTTACAACGACAAATACGCGATGAACAAATGGTGCAAACGCATGCACGAAGAGTTCCCGAATTTTTCGCTGCTTGGAGAATGTTGGTTGAATGATAATCCGTTTACCTCGTATTATACTCCGGGAATCAAACACTTAGACGGCTTTGAATCTGGGCTTGACCACGTAACGGATTTTCCGTTGTATTTTGCATTGTCAAAGGGTTTTAACGAGGAAAACGGTTGGGATACCGGCATTTCAAGAGTTTATCAGAATTTTGTTTCTGACTTTTTGCAACCCTATCCTGAGAACAATTTAGTATTTTTCTCAAATCATGACGTTGACCGTCCGGCTACTGTTGTAAAAGGCGATGTTGACAAATTGAAAATGATTTACACGATAATTTTGACGACCCGCGGTATTCCGTGTCTTTATTACGGCGACGAAATTTTGTACGAAAGTCCTGAATCCGGCGATGGTTTCAAACGTCAAAATATGTTTGGCGGTTGGCAGGGCGACAAGAAGAACGCTTTCACCGGCGAAAATCTTTCTGCAAAAGAAAAAGATATGCAGAAATTTGTTTCAACTTTGGCAAATTTCCGTAAAAAATCGTCTGCTTTTTCCGGCAAAATGACACATTTTATTCCTGAAAACGGCGTTTATGTTTATTTCCGTATCAACGGTAATGACAAAGTTATGGTTGTAATTAACTCTTCTGAAAAAGAACAAGAGATTGATTTAACAAGATTTGCAGAGTGTATAGACGGTGTAAAATCAATGGAAAATGTATTGACAAACAGCGTTAATTCTCCAAAAGGAAAACTCAAAATTTCAGCAAAAACTCCGCAAGTTTGGAATTTAAAATAACATAGGAAAGTTATAAAAATAGAAGTTTTTCCCTGTCTATGTTTCCCTGTCCCGTGAGGAAGCGAACATAGGCAGGGATTTTTATTTGTATTAACTTTTTTTAAAGGTTTAATCGTAAAAACTTTTTTATTTTTGCAAAAATTATCGAAAATGGTACGAGTATTTAATCCCATATACGACACAGTCTTCAAATATTTAGTAGGAGATGAGCGAGTTGCAAAAGTTTTGCTCAGTAATATTTTGGACAAAACAATTGAAAGTGTTTCAATGAAACATAACGATCATGTTTTTCAAGTTCAAGACGATCTGAAACTTTTGCGCATTGACTTTGCTGCGACAATTGTTAACAACGACGGTACAAAAGAAGTTGTAACAATTGAAATTCAAAAAGCATACGAAGAAGACGAAGTTATGAGATTTAGGAGTTATTTTGGTTTGCAAAGTCAAAGCGAGGATAACGCCGAAAAAATCACCAAGGTAAGACACAGCAGAAAGAATCCCGGGCAAACAGAAACATACGAAGTTTTAAAACCGTATCATATTTATTCGATTTACATTTTGGGACATAAACTTGGTAAGGGATATGAATACGCCGTTATGAAAGGTTCATTTGTTTTTGAAGATTTGGACGGAAACAAAATAGATTTATCTATTCATAATGATTTTATTAACGGTATGACCCATCATATCGTGATAATTCAAATACCGTATTTACCTGCAAAGCCCAAAAAGCATCTTGAAAAATTACTCAGCGTTTTTGACCAGCGTAATAAAGTTAAAGACAACGCTAAATATGTCACTATTGAAGACCTCGGAATTGACGAAGATTATAATATTTTAGTCAACCGTCTTATACGAGCTACGGGTGACGTACAACTTGTCGGCGACCTTGATTTTGAAGCCCAAATGTTGCGTAAATTGGAGCGTGACCGAATCAACCTTGACGATGCTCAAATAAAATTAGAGAACGCCGAAAAGCAATTAGCAGAACAAAAATCGCAACTTCAAGAACAGAAATCACGACTTCAAGAGAAAGAATCCCAACTTGAAGCGATGATAAAAATGTCTGCATCTCTTGGCGCGACACCTCAAAAAATTGCCCAAAATTTAAATATTTCGCTTGAAAAAGTATTGAAAATTTTGAACTAATTTTCATTCATGGTGACAAAGGACAGCATTTGATGAAAACTTCACCGATGCCACCTTTTAATAAAAAAAGCCTGATAACTAACTGCTATCAGGCTGAAATATAAATTACTAACAAATATTTTAGTCATCCTTTCGGTTGGCACGTTTACGTTCTGTTTCGTCGAGAATTATCTTGCGCAAACGAATTGTTTTTGGTGTTACTTCTACATATTCGTCTTCTCTGATATATTCCATACATTCTTCCAACGACATCTTGGTAGCCGGTTCTATCATTACCTTGTCATCAGAACCCGCAGCACGCATGTTTGTAAGTTTCTTTGTCTTTGTTACGTTAACAACGATATCGTCCTGACGTGTAGTTTCACCGATGATTTCTCCGGCGTAAACCTCATCTCCCGGTTCAATGAAGAATTTTCCACGGCTCTGAAGGTTGTTGATTGAATAAGGAATTGCTGTACCGGTTTCCATTGCGATAAGCGAACCGTTGCGTTCACTTGAGAAATCTCCTCTCCACGGTTCAAAATCCTTAAATCTGTGCGATATAATTGCTTCACCTTCAGTAGAAGTAAGTATCGGGTTTGTTAAACCGATAATACCTCTTGACGGGATATTAAATTCCAAGAATACACGATCGTCTTTGGTTTCGATATTAAGAATATCACCTTTGCGTTTCTGTACAAGGTCGATAACTCTTGAAGAGAAGTTTTCCGGAACTTCTACTGTAAGAAGTTCTATCGGCTCCATCTTAACACCGTCAACTTCTTTGATGATAACTTTCGGCTGACCGAGCTGAAGTTCATAACCTTCACGACGCATGGTTTCTACCAAAACTGCCAAGTGAAGAATACCACGTCCAAATACTTGAAGCTTTTCCGGAGAATCTGTTTCTTCGATTCTCAATGCGAGGTTCTTTTCGGTTTCTTTGAAAAGACGCTCTCTCAAGTGACGTGATGTTACGAATTTACCTTCTTTACCGAAGAATGGTGAGTTGTTGATTGTGAACAACATACTCATAGTAGGCTCGTCTACGTGAATACGTTTGAGTTCTTCCGGATTTTCTGGATCTGCTACTGTATCTCCAATATCAAAAGAATCAAGACCGAGAATAGCACATATTTCACCACAAACGAGTTCTTGTTTACATTTTTCTTTACCAAGACCTTCAAATGTGTAAAGTTCTTTGATTGTAGAGCGTTCAATAGAGCCGTCAGCTTTCATGACTGCAACATTCTGACCCGGTTTTATTGTACCACGGTAAATACGACCGATAGCAATACGACCTTGGTAAGATGAATAGTCCAAAGAACTAATCTGCATTTGCAACGGACCTTCTACAACTTTAGGAGCAGGAATATGTTTGATAATCAAGTCCAAAAGGTAAGATACATCCTGAGTAGGAGTTTTCCAATCCGGACCCATCCAGCCGGCTTTGGAGCTACCGTATGCTACAGGGAAATCAAGCTGATCTTCTGTTGCATTGAGCGAGAACATCAAATCGAATACTTGTTCGTAAACTTGTTCAGGTGTACAATTTGGCTTGTCTACTTTGTTAACTACTACAATAGGCTTAAGGTTGAGTTCAAGTGCCTTCTGAAGTACAAAACGAGTTTGAGGCATAGGACCTTCAAATGCGTCTACCAAAAGGATAACACCGTCAGCCATATTCAAGACACGTTCTACCTCACCACCGAAATCAGAGTGACCCGGAGTATCTATGATATTGATTTTTACGCCTTTGTATCTTACAGAAACGTTTTTTGAAAGAATTGTTATACCACGTTCGCGTTCGAGGTCGTTGTTATCTAGGATAAGGTCTTTTACTTCCTGATTTTCTCTGAAAAGATGAGATTGATGCAATATTCTGTCAACCAAAGTGGTCTTGCCGTGGTCAACGTGAGCAATGATTGCAATATTCCTAATGTCTTGTTGCATTATGTTTTAGAACTTTAATATTATCTATAATTTTCAAGTGCGCAAAGATACTGAGATTTTGAAAAAAATAATATTATCTTTTGTTTAACAATTCTTTAAAAATTATTTTCCAACCGATTTATTGTTGCGGTAAATGTATTGAAACTTATCAATATCTGTTATCCCGTAACTTTTTATTTTTTTTTCGCTCAATTCCCGATCCTCATCGGTATTAAATCCGGGTATCAACGGTATTCTTACCGTAATTTTGTCCTGAAATCCTTTAGTACACAGATATTCAATATTTTCCAATACTTGTTTATTGTCCTTGCCGGTATATTTTTTATAAATGTCTGGGTTCATATCTTTGATGTCAACAATAAATTTGGTAGCAAATGTCAAAACATCATCGAGATGCTCACGGTCTACATTTAGCGATGTCTCAAAATTATACGACCACAACGGATTGGCTATTTCATGAAACTCTTTTATAAACTTACTTCTAAGCAATGGTTCGCCGCCGCCAAATGTAATTCCGCCATTGGTTGCCAAAAAATAAAGATTATCGGGTTTTACAATTTCAAATAATTCTTCCGGTGTATAATAAACCCATGTTTTGTTTTCTGTAAGTGAATGAGGATTAAGACAATATTTGCATCTGAGCGGACAACTGCCAAAGGCTGCAAGTGTTGTAACGCCAAATCCGTCGGTCTTCATTCGATGTCTTACTATGCCGATAAATGGTGCAGTTTGCATTTCTATTTTTTATTGTTGTTGACTTGTTTCTGCATGTTTGAACTCACAAATATAGTAATTTTCTACAAAAAATGTATAAACACGGCAACCGAAAATTTTGTTTTACGTTTTAAATTATATATTTGCAATATTGTTAACCTCAAAATTCTGATTAACCATGGACGAAAATATTTTTTCGATAATGATGTTTATATTCGGCGGCGCATTGTTGCTCTATTCAGGAATCTCGTATCTTACGGGCGATACAATGATTATGCACAAAAAAGCGTATTCTATTCCTCAAGGGAAAAAGAAGAAACCATACGTAAGAAAACTTTCCAAAGTAATTGCATTGATTGCGTTGTCATTCATTGCAAGCAGTTTAGTTGGTCTTACCGAAATTTATTGGTTGGCTGTGATTGTTCTTCTCGGCGGAATTGTCGGAACATGTATTTTGGGAAAGAAAATTATGAACAGCCCCGACCCGAAATAATTGATGTTATAATAAAAAACGGACGAGAAAATATTATCTTCCCGTCCGTTTTTATTTTGAGATATTGTTTCTTTTTAACATCTTTTCGTTACAACAGCTCGTCCCTGCTGGCATCCATCCTCACAAAGATAAACAGCAATATCGTGAAACTCCAAAGCGAAGAGCCTCCGTAACTGAAAAACGGTAACGGAATACCAATCACGGGTACAAGTCCGATTGTCATTCCAACATTAATCGCCACGTGGAAAAACAAAATACTTGCAACACAATATCCGTAAATTCTTGAAAATACAGAACGTTGTTTTTCTGCGAGATATATAATTCTCAAAATCAATGTCAAAAACAAACCGATTACGATAGTAGAGCCCAAGAAGCCCCACTCCTCGCCTACCGTACAGAATATAAAGTCAGTAGCTTGCTCCGGCACAAAATTGTATTTTGTTTGAGTTCCTTGCAAATAACCCTTTCCGGCAAAACCGCCCGAACCAATTGCAATCTTGGATTGTTCCACATTGTAACCCGTACCTTGAGGATCTACTTCCAAACCAAGAAATACGCGAATCAATGTCTGCTGATGGTCGGTCATCACATTGTTGAAAACAAAGTCAACGGAAAAAACATAAACAAACATCAACAACAATCCGCCGCAAACGAAAACCGCAGTCCAATTCTTTTTCATGTAACTGTATACCAACGCTACAGGCAACAACAGCAACGATGCAGCCACAATCAAGAAATGAAATTCAAACTTATCGTTGAGAGCAAAATGGTTTATTACCCAGAATATTGTTGTCAGAACAATAATAATACCCCAAGCAATAAGCGTTTCAGTTAAACTGCGTCCCATTCCGCAATGCCAAATTCCCGCGACTATCACCAGCCCGATTATCACCACGGAAAGCTCGTATTGCAATGTCGTGACAAACACCGCGATTCCCAGTACTACAAGAAGTAATATCATACCGGTCATACCCTCGCGATAAAACACGAATATCAAGCTGAAGTATACCAATACCGAACCCATATCGGGCTGCAAAAGGATAAGTCCCGCCGGCAACAATATTATTGACGCGGACATAATCAAATCCCGTAACTTATTTAAATTGAAATCATAAGCCGACATAAACTTCGACAGTGCCAATGCCGTGGCAAATTTCGCAAATTCCGCCGGTTGTATTTTCAGATTACCGATTTCAAACCAAGATCTTGCGCCGTTTGTTTTGGTGCCGACGACAAGCACCGCCATCAGCAAGATGATGATTCCTCCATATATAAAATAGGACAGCACCGAATATATACGATAATTCGACGCCATTATCAATATTATAATTATGTACGAAACTCCAATCCACACAAGCTGTTTGCCATAGCGTGCAGCGAAATCAAAAATACTACTGTATTTGTCGTCAAAAACAGCAGCGTGAATATTGAACCAGCCCAAAAATACCAATGCTGTATACAACATAAATACCGGCCAATCCAACGATCGTAATATATTAGCTCCGCGTTGCTTCATTCTAATGTGATTTCCTTTTTTTAGATTTTAATTTTTCATCTGCGCATTAGCATCCATCAAGTTGGCATTACACATCCTGATTTCCACATCCTTGCGCGTAATTGTATCGGTCAAATATTTCTCCATCATCAAGCCCGCAATAGGCGCAGCATACTGAGCTCCGAAACCGCCGTTCTCAACATATACCGCAATTGCTATTTTGGGATTATCCATCGGAGCAAACGCCTCAAAAATAGAGTGGTCTTTACCATGAGGGTTCTGTGCAGTACCCGTTTTACCGCATACTTTTATGCCCGGAACTCTTGCAGCACGTCCCGTACCCATTTCACATACTTGATACATCCCCTCTATTACAGCGTCGAAATATTCTTTGCGAATATGCGTATCCTGTTTCTCGAAAAATCTTTGGTCTATCGAGTTGCCGCCGTCTATCTCTTTTACGATATGAGGTATATAGTAATATCCGCGGTTGGCAATTGTAGCACAAGCATTTGCAATTTGCAACGGTGTAAACGACAATTCGCCCTGACCGATTGACAATGAGATAATTGTAAATGCGCTCCAATGTCCCTCACCGTAGAATCTGTTGAAATAATCTTTGGAATAAATAATACCGCGTTTCTCCTGCGAGAGATCCGAATTCAGGATTTTACCCAAACCGAACGACTGTACTCGACGTCGCCAGTTGGAATATGCAGAATCGGCTCGTCCGTACTTTTTGTCACCGATAATTTTTGTAAACTCGTAACAAAACCAGGCATTGCAAGAATGTTGAATTGCCGATACCAAATCCAAAGAGCCGGCATGGTGACACTTCACAACGTGGCTTCCGATACTGAAACCGCCATTACACGGGAACGATGAATTTACATTGATTACACCTTCTTGAAGTCCGATAAGCGCATTAATCGGTTTGAAAGTAGAGCCCGGAGGATACATCGCCAACAATGCACGATTGTACATCGGTTTAAACTTATCACGCTCCAATTTCGGATAGTTGATTGACATATCGCTACCTACCAACAAGTTGGGATCGTAACCCGGCGACGAAACCAATGCTAAAATCTCGCCCGTAGCAGGCTCAATAGCTACAATGGCGCCAACTTTGTTTTGCATAAGTTTTTCACCGTACATCTGCAAATCGATATCCAATGTAGAGGTTACATTTTCACCTACAATGGCTGCCGTATCGTAGCAACCGTCTTTATAACTGCCTTGAATTCTGTTTTTTACGTCAACGACATAAATTTTAAGCCCCTTACGGCCGCGCAATTGCTCCTCGTAAGATTTTTCAATACCCGTAACGCCGACATAATCTCCGGCTTTGTAATACGGATTGTGATTGATAACCGCAGTATCTGCCTCGCGAACATATCCCAAAACGTGAGCAGCTCCGGTATATTCGTATTTGCGGGCGGTACGTTTCTGGACATCGAATCCCGGAAACTTGTACATCTTTTCCTGCAAATGCGAATATCGGTGTTTTGTTATCTGCTTGAAAATCACGCTCTCTTTGTAACGGGCATATTGTTCAGCTTTTTGAAATTCTTTTCTGAAACTTTCAACTGATACTCCCAATATCTCACAAAGGTCAAGTGTATCAAATGGTTCTACATGGTTTGGCGTTACAAGCAAATCGTATGAAGATTCGTTGTATACCAACAACTTGTTATTTCGGTCGAAAACAAGTCCTCGCGCCGGATAGTCCACCACCTTGCGGAAGACATTGCTCTCTGCCGACATCTTGTAGCTCGAATCCATCACCTGAATCGTGAAGAGCTTTATCACATAAATCAGTAATATCATACTGAATATCGAGCCGATTATTATTTTCCTATTTGAGTAACGTGTTTGGTTCATTTAGTTTCTGTTAAAATCGTCCCAAAAACCGGGATATGATTTACTAACACATTCGGCATCAAGAATTTCTATCTCAGAATCGGAGTTGAGAGCGCAGACTGCCAACGACATCGCCATTCTGTGGTCTTTGTGACTGTCTACAAGTGCGCCGTGTATCTTGCCGCCGGTAATTGTCATAATATCACCGTCCAAAGATACGTTAATTCCGATTTTTGCAAATTCGTCCTTGATAGCATTTGCTCTGTCCGACTCTTTGTGAGCCAATCTCGTAACACCTTTTATATGTGAATCACCGTTGCAACTTGCTGCAAGCGATGCCAATACAGGGAAAAGGTCGGGACAATCTGTAGCATCAAAGTCAAATGCGTTGAGTTCTTTTTTGGTGATTGTTATTGTATTGTCCTGTATATCAACTCCCGCGCCGCAAGATTTCAATACTTCCAATACAGCTTTGTCAGCCTGAAGCGAATTTGGATTGAGTCCGTGTATTACAGCTTTTCCCGAAGTGGCTCCGGCGACAAGATGCGCAGCCGCACTACTCCAATCGCCTTCTACACGGTATTCTGTAGCCTTGTAGGTTTGATTGCCTTTTATCTTGAAGACTTGATTGTCAATATTCAAAATCTCTCCTCCAAATGTCCGGATGATATCTATCGTCATCTTAACATAAGGAATACTCTTCAGATTACGTACTGTAAGTATCGAATCGTTTTCGGCTTTGGGCAAACTTACCAAAAGTCCGGTCAAGAATTGTGAGCTTTCGCTGCCGTCGATTTCTACATCACCGCCGCGAAGTTTTCCGTGAATAGTAATAGGAGCAAAACTACCGTTGGATAATACAATTTTTGCACCCAATTGTTCCATAGGCTTTTCAAGCGAATTCATCGGACGTTTTAGCAACGTACCTTTGCCCTCCACGGTAATATCCTTACCGAACAAAGCACAAACAGGCGTAAAGAGTCTTAAACCCAATCCCGCCTCTCCTACTGATACTGTAGTGTTAGCGATTTCCTTAAACGGTGTAATTTTTACTTTGCCGTTACACTCTTCTACCTTGCAGCCCAACGATTTGGCAACTCCAAGTCCCGCCGTAGAATCGTTGCTGTAGTCTGGATTGATAAGTGTAGATGTACCGTCAGCCAAAATTGCAAGAGCTACTGCCCTTTGCATATAACTCTTAGACGACGGAATTGTAATATTTGCGTTATAAGCCGAAGGTTTGATATATTTGTTCATATATTTTCAAAGCAACTTTGCTGCGGTTAAGATTTTCTACATTTACAATTGCGTATGCCGAATCCACATACAATGGCACTCTCTCGGCAAGAAGTTTTTCTGCCGCCTCAAGAGGATTGTCACATTGTAACAAAGGGCGATTGTTGACATTAAGACCGTCAATACAATAAGCAGCCGGCGCATATAACCAGATGTTAACAAATTTCTCCCTCAAGGTTTGGCGGTTGTGTTCTGACTTGATAGTACCGCCTCCGCACGAGAGGATAATATTTTTGGCATCGGCAAACTCGTCAAGCATCTTGGTTTCCAACACCCGGAAGTACTCCTCTCCTTTGGTCTTGAAGATATCGGAAATTTTCATGCCCTCGCGATGCTCTATCTCGTGGTCAAGATCCACAAACTTGTAACCCGTAAGAGCCGCAAGCTCACGTCCGGAAGTAGTTTTACCTACGCCCATAAATCCTGTTAAAGCAATTCGGCCTTCATACTTGAAGTGATATTCGTCCAAAGCCTTGTACATCACCTCAGGAGCTACAGGTTTACCCGTAAAAAGTTCAAACCCCGGAACTGCTTGATTAACAAGCCAATTCTTACCGTTAAGATATTTAAACCCTATAGCTTGAGATGGTTTCTCGAAAATAGAATCTTTGTAATTGGCATCCAACACGATATGATCCTTTGTAAGAATCTCAGGGTCAAACACCTTAGCACCCGAAGGCAGAGCTTGTACAATTACAGGAAATTCGTTGATAACATCACTAAGATATTGTAAACCCATTGTTCTTACGCCGAAACGCTCTTTCAATTCAGCGAGAGCAATCTGATTTCTAGCAGCAACAGTAACATCCAAACCGAGATTCTGACCTGCAATAATCACCGCGGGAGCAGCACCTCCCGAACCAATTACAAGCATTTTGCAGGCAGACAAATATTCAGGATATTTTTTCAGACTCAATTCCACGCCCTTAATATCAGTATTATCGCCCCAAAGCTCACCGTCCTTGAGGTAAACGGTGTTAACAGCTTGAGCTCGTTCTGCATTACTTGTAAGATGTTGTAAAAACGGTATTACATCTTGTTTGAAAGGTGCGGTAACATTAAGTCCCTTAAAACCAAGTTCTTTAAACGTTTTGATTGCCTCATCGACATACTTAGCAGGGAAACGTAAGTATCTGCAATCCAAATTATTTTCTTTGATAGCTGCATTCATCAGCACCGGACTAAGACTATGTAACACCGGATTACCGACAACAGCCATTATATTTGTACTCATAAATGAAATAGAATCTGTTTTGTATTAAATCGCAAAATTGCAAAAAAAATCGGATTTTTCAGCAGTTTATCGTTATTTTTATCTAAAAAAACAAGGCTCTAAAAAAAATCCCCCAAGTAAGAACCAAAATTTTTACACAAAAATTGATTTAGCAAAATATTTTTTATATATTTACACCGATTAAATAAATATCAACTAAATCAATTCAAACTATGCAAAATAAAAGTAACGGTAAGAAAGGCTGTGTCGTCTTTATAGCAATATTAGCTTTATTGTTTATGATGATTGTTTTTGGCGGAGATTTTATTACAGGAGGAGTTATATTCCTCATTGTAGCAGGTATTTTGATTATGATACGAAACAAGAACAATCCAAATACTACACATCAGAATGTTGGCAACAATGTAAATCAACAAAACACCAAGAAAGACGATAATTGGATGTTTTACAGCAATTCGTACATGTATGATTCTAATACCGACTTCTTTAACCAACAGCATCGGCAAAACAATCAACACAACGACGACAATAATCAACCGCCATATCACGGTCAGTACCCGAACTACAATCAACCACCTCAACACGGATATTATCAAAATGATGACAACAATCAATATCATCACGATTACAATCATCCGAATGATTACCCGAATGACAACTACACTTCGGGCTACGACAATGAAAATTATGACAGCGGAAATGACAGCAGTTACGACAGCGGCAGTTTTGACGATTGTGGCGATTGTGGTGGCGACTGCGGGGATTAAAAAAAATCATACCGTGGGTTTGCACTCTCCAAAAATACATTCACCGGCAACCATGGCGTAATTATCGTTTTCGTATTTTGCCCATTCTGACTTGTCTGCAACCTTTATCGGATTGGGTGTCAATATTTTACGCTCAACGGGCTCTAACACTTTTCCGTTTCTGAGCACTGCCACCCGTTCAATCATATAACCGCCGGTGAGTCCGAGTTGCCATGCCTCGTAACTCATTGGCGACCACCGCAATTCAATCCCCGCCTTCCCCGGCTTGGAGAGTGCGGCGAGGTGCGGCTGGGCTTGCGAGGAGGTGACAAGGAGCAGGAAGAGGATGAAGAATAGTTTAGTTTTCATTTGTGTTTAATCTTAATTTATATTGTTCAATCAAATTCCAATATTGTTCAGTTTCATCTTTTGAATAAATTTTACCACGGAATAAGTAACCGTAACCACCGTCTAACACTTTTTCATAGTTTTCTGAAGTGCAAAGACTATCCGGACAAATATGCCAACCTGTATTAAACTCAGGATTGATATTAGCGTAAACTAAAAGAGTATCTAATTTTGACTTATTTCTTCCAATATATTGTATTTTATAATTCAAATCATAAAATGAAACATATGTAGAATCATACACAGACGCTTTTAAAACAACATTTAATCCAAAGCTATTATAGGCAACATCTGGTGAATATTTTGCATATTCATAAGAATCATTTCCTATTTCTATTTCTTTAGAAATACATAATACTGGATATTTATATTTTTCGAAATCAATTGTTGATGGTTTATCTGAAATTATCCACCCTTGATTATTTTGAACATAAATAAGTAAAAAATCGCCATAGCTCCCTTTATATGGTTCATATCGCCCAATTGAAACATGTCTTTTATTATTCATAAAATCGTAAAATATAATATCATAATTATGTAAATTATTCTTATAATTACTACCATTATATAAGCCAATACATTTTATTCCATATTCTGATGACCTAGTATAAATAACATAATATATAGAGTATAAAATATTAACTATAAACATTAAAAACATAACATATTTATAATTAGTATATTTATCTACCTTTAGTGACACTTTCACAACAGTCATTAAAGACCATAAAAATACAAGAAATAGAGAAAAATAACATGGATCAATAAATTGATAGAAAAAAACACCTACACCTAACAATAAAAGTCCACGAATAGATATATTAGTAAAATACAGAAAAATATTATTCATAATTTATTGTCTATTGTAAAAAGATACTAATTAAATAATCTTCAGAATAAGATTCTAATCCATCAAATAAAATTTGTTCTCCAACAGAATTAACAAATGGTATTTTAGCTTTTCTCCACTTATTTATATTATTCTGAAATATATTCGTTATGATACCGAAAATTCCTTGATAAACAGCACGAGAAACACGCTCCTCTATAGATTTTTTGGGATCTAATAAGGAAGTATAACTTATACCTGAAATAAAACTTAATTTTATTCCAAATGAATTCCATTTATTGTTTGTATTTGAACTAAAAGTATTCAACACATTTCTTAAACAACTTTCATATAATGCAACTGAACTAAACAAATTATTTATATATGTTTCAATTTTACGTATAGTTGCTTTTGAATCAAGTTTTCTAAGCACTTCAATACTATCAGTACAAAATTTTAACGTATTTACGACTATATTAGCCACGAACTCTTGAGCAAACGCATTTACGAAATCGGGTGTCTTTTCTACAAAATAATCAATTGCTTTTTGTCTAAGTGTTTTATATTTTTTATCATAGAAAGCGTATGCCTTGTTTTGCAAAGCAGCATTTTTGTCTGTTTTAATAAAATCAAAAAGTTCTAGTAACCCATCGCCGTTTTTTGGAACGCAATGTTCAAAATCACCGCACAAGGCTTGCAACTGTTTTGTATCAAACTTATTGTCCTTGATTAACTTATACAAGTATTCACACATCTCATCATCGCAAAATGTCCTCTTAATATAACTGATGTCTAAGTTTGAAACATTTAATTTTTCCAAAAATTCTACATCTTTATACATATATTCGGGCATATTTTTAGAGCGAATTTTTTTCCATAAATTCAACAACTCCGGACGTTCTTTAAATTTTACGAATGACTTTGACTTCTGAAAATCAGAAACAAAATTCTCTTGCATATTTCTTGATAATTTTCCAAATTCTTTTGCTAAATTATCGTTTCCTTCATGAAAATATAAATTAAATGCTCTTCCTTGCAAAGCTTTTTTTAATTCAGCGTTTTCTACAAAAGAATACATTTCTCCATAAAAATTGCCGTTATTAAAATCAGGAGAATTTTTCAAATCTCCAATTAACTCTCTAAATTGGGTTATATTTAATTCTTTTTTATTGGTGTCCGAGAAAAATAAAAAATCGAATAAAAATAGGGCTGCCATAATAGGCAGCCCGTTTTTTTTTGGTAACTTTCAGTTGCTAAACAAAAACATGTTACCATGGGCAAAATTACAAAATATTTCGGACAG